>DUVO01000099.1 GCA_012841005.1 Bacillota bacterium
AGGTATCGTCAGCCCTTTGACGATAATCATAGTAGCCATCACCGCCATCGGCTCCTTTGCCTCCCCCAGCTACAGCTCCGCTATTGCCTTCCGGATGCTGCGGTTTCCGCTGATGGTGCTGGCTACCACCTTCGGCTTTTACGGAGTGTCCGTTGGTTTGATCCTGATCACCATCCACGTGGCCTCCCTGGATTCCCTGGGGGTGCCTTATCTGACCCCCTACGCCCCCTTCATGCCGGAGGGGCAGAAGGATGCCATCCTGCGCCTGCCCTGGTCACTTTCCCGGATGCGGGCCCCGGAAGTAAAGCCCCAGGATAAATGGCGCATGCCCAAGCCCAAGGGGAAAAGGAAGAAAGGAGGCCTGGATGAGGAGAATGGGTAAACAAAAGCAGATCACACCTCGCCAGGCAACAGCCATCATGGCCTCCACTATTGTCGGAGTCGGGATCTTAACCCTGCCCCGGGAGGTGACCGCCGCCGCCGGAAGCGACGGCCACCTAGCCACCATCTTGGGGGGGATCCTGGCCGCCCTCATCCTGGCCTTCCTGACCAAGTTGGGAATGCGCTTCCCCGGCCAGTCCCTGGTGGAATACAGTGACCTGGTACTGGGCCGGTTCTTGGGGAAAATCCTCAGTGCTGCCTTTATTATCTACTGGCTCCTGTTGGCAGCCATCATTGTGCGGATTTTCGGCGAGATGGTCATCACCACCATTCTCACCAACACCCCCTTGGAGGTGATTATTGGCATAATGCTCCTGCTGGGGGCTCAACTGGCAGCCCAGGAACTAAGGGTCTTTGCCCGGGTCCATGAACTCCTCCTCATTTTGACCTTTCCCCCACTGCTGTTCCTTTTCCTGATCTCGGCCCGGTCTGTCAATCTCCTTCACATGCTCCCAGTTTTGGCCTTTGGTCCCCTCCCTGTGTTGCACGGCGCCCTGGCCACCGGCCTCTCTTACCTGGGAATAGAGATAGTAATGATGCTCTTCCCCTACTACAAAGAACAAGAGCAGGCTATGAAATACCATTTATACGGGGCTGCCATTCCCCTTGTTCTGTATGTCACCATTGTCTCCATTGGTCTGGGCACCTTTGGGGCAGATGCTCTCCAATACCTCCAGTGGCCAACCCTGGAACAAATCCGGATGGCGACTATTCCCGGTGCCCTGGAGCGGCTGGAATCGGTCTTTATCGGGATCTGGGTAGTGGTGGTCTTTACCAGTGTGGGAAGCCTGCTCTTTATGGTAAACTTAAGCCTCTCCCATCTTCTGGGCTGGAAAAAAAGAAAACGTTTCTGGCATTATCTCCTTACCATCCCCATGTTTTTTTTAGCCCGCTACCCCCAAAATATCCTGGCCGTAGAAAGGTATGGAAGCATAGTTACAAAAGCAGGGTTAATCCTGATCACTGCTGGGTCGGGGCTCCTCTACCTGGTGGCCCTCCTGCGGCAAAAAAAGGGGGCAGGTAAAGAAAATGGTTAGAGCAATCACCTATCTGCTGCTGTTGACTCTGCTCCTGACCCTGGGAGGGTGCTATGACAAACAGGATCTTGAACGGCGTACTGCGATCTTGGCCGTGGGTATCGACAAAAATCCCGAGGATGAAGAAGGCATCGAGGTCACTGTACAGATTGCCCACAACCACAATTTAGTCACTTCGACAGAAGGCGGCGGTGGGGGGCAGAGAAAACCCTACCTGGTCGCTACCCTACGGGGGGACAGTCTCAGCAGCATCTTTCAAAAGCTGGAGAATATGGTGAACAACCCCCTTTTCTTCGGGAACACCATGCTGCTGGCCATAAGTAAGGAAGCGGCCGAAGGAGGGATCAATAACCACCTGGACTTTTTCCTCCGCAATGCCCAGTTCCGGCGCAAATCCTGGCTGATCATCACCCCGGACAGGGCCAAGGAACTTTTGGAAATAACTACTCCACTCCACCCCATCCCTGCCCTTTACCTGCGGACTGCCCTGGAAAACTTCGTGAACACAAAAGCGGCACCCTTTACCATGTTTGCAAACTTTGTCACCAGCCTCAATTGTCCCGCCGAGGAGCCCATAGCCATCATGCTGAGCCCGGCCGGCAACAAGGTGGAGCTGAAGGGCCTGGCCGCCTTTGCCAATGACCGAATGGTAGGGGAGCTGGATGCCGCGGAACTCAGCCTGTTTTTGTACCTTACCCGGCCCAACAGACGGGGTCTTGTCTATCTCCTTAACCCCGAAAACAACCAAATGGAACTCTGCTATGAGATCCAGAACTCAAATCTCCACCTTGACGCCACCCTCGAGGAGGGCCAGGTTTCCTTTACCTTCCGGCTCTGGGTCGAAGGCAATATTGTTGAAAACTATCTGGGGGCTATACTGGATGACGAGGCCACCCTGCGGCATCTGGAAAGGCGCCTGGCCGCCAAGCTGGAAAGGGAATGCCTAAGGGTGATCGGAAAGGTCCAGCAGGAAATCGGTTCCGATATTTTTAACCTGGGTGAATACATCCGGGCCCATTACCCACATTACTGGAAAGAAATTGACTGGGAAAAGGAATTTCCCCAGGTGCCGATAACCGTTGAGGTTACCACCCATATCCGGCGCCTGGGCATCAGGCGAAAATAAATTGACCTGCCGGAAAGCGACAGGGCTAAGATCGAGTAGGAGGGGGCGCCTAGCCC
>DUVO01000137.1 GCA_012841005.1 Bacillota bacterium
AAAGGACACCGGTAGGGAAGGGATAATTACACAGGAGGGGCAACGGGTTTGTCGGCCCTGGATGCAGCAAGTTCACCTTCCGTTGCTGCCACAACAACAGCGCAAGCCCCATCTCCGGTAACATTGATGGCTGTCCGGGCCATATCCAGAATCCGGTCAATGCCGGCAACGAGGGCCAATCCCTCCAGGGGCAGGTTGACCGACGTCAAGACCATGGTAAGCATGACGAGACCCGCCCCCGGAACCCCGGCGGTACCGATGGAGGCCAGGGTAGCGGTAAGGACGATGGCTAATTGCTGGGCAAGGCTCAGTTCCAGACCATAGGCCTGGGCGATAAACAGGGCACATACCCCCTGGTAGAGGGCAGTCCCGTCCATATTGATGGTAGCTCCCAGGGGCAGGACAAAACTGCTGACAGACTTGCCAACTCCCAGTTCCTCCGTCGATTTCATGGTAATCGGCAAGGTACCAGAACTGCTGCAACTGCTGAAGGCAACCAGGGTGGCAGGTATAATGCCCCGGATAAATCGCAAGGGACTCATCTTGGCAAAAACCGATACTGACCCCGAATAAACCAAGAGGGCATGGAGAATGCAACCCAGATAAACGGCAAATATCACCTTGAATAGGGGCAACAGTATATCAACACCATGGGAACCGACGGTATGGGCAATCAGGCCGAAAACCCCAAAGGGGGCAAATTCCATTATTATAGCCACCAGCTTATACATGATTTCCGCCACCGCAGCGACGAAATCATAGGCCGGTTGGGCAATCTTCCCGACAAGGGTGATGCCAATACCAAAAAAGAGGGCGAAAACAATGATCTGCAGCATATTCATCTCGTTGAAGGCGACAAAGGGATTGGTAGGTACTAACTCCAAAATTGTATCTACAATGGAAGGCGCAACTTGAGCTTCCACTTCTTCTACTGCAACGGGGATCGAAAGACCAACTCCGGGAGCAATAATATTACCTAAAAGGAGTCCGATAATAACAGCAATAGCCGTTGTCACCAAGAAAAACCCAATCGTTTTTCCACCAATGCGCCCCAGCTTCCTCACATCACCGACACCGGCTGCGCCTACCACCAGGGAAGTAAAGACCAGGGGAACAATAACCATGCGGATCAGGCGCAGAAATAAATCACCCAATGGTTTTACTACACTGGCTGTGGGTCCCAGCAGTGCCCCAGCCGCAATACCGGCCGCAAAACCGATCAGGATCTTGGTATGGAGTTTCACCTGTAACCCTCCCCTAATAAATTATCCGCACCGCCACAAACAGCCCTTAACTCATTGGCCAGGTTGCTGTAATCACCTCCATCCTTATATAATCATCCTTGTAGTTTAGAAGGTGAAGGGTTTTGTACTCCATCTTTTTTAATGTATGTATACTGCACCCTGCCCATGCAGAGGAACCTTATTATAATAATTATTATATTCCAAATCTTTATTTCCTTCCCCCCGGGGTAATTTTTCACCATCGGCCCCCTGGCCAGATAAATACATTACTCTTGCAGCTCCTATATTACTATGGTAAAATGTACGAGTGGGCCAATAGAGGGTAAATTTACAAAGGCTGATAAGGAGGTGCAAGGATGTCCAAGGTATGTGCGATCTGTGGTAAAGGTAAGCAAACTGGTTACAAAATCAGCCATTCCCATATTAAGACAAAACGGAGCTGGTCCCCCAACCTCCAAAAGATAAAGGTCGTCTTGGGAAAAGCTCCCCGCAAAGTGTATGTTTGTACCCGCTGTTTGCGTTCAGGCAAGGTACAGCGGGCCCACTAGCGCACCCTTGGGTGTGCTTTTTTCTTGCCAAAGGGTTTTAACACCCAGGACCATACAAGCAGTACCAGGGAGATCGGCGGCAGTAACCTTCTTTGCCTGCCTGCCGGCCGGGCCCGGTCCCAATGGGGGGCGTAAAATTAGCGCCCTATCACCTCAATTTTATACAGTACTTCCCGCATATCCCCCTGTTCTATTTTCCGGTAAATATGATTGACCTCGGCCAGAAGAACTTCCAACAAAACCAGGCGCCGGTACGGAGAATCAACCAAACGAAAACCGCCTGTCCGTGTGATAATCTTATCACCCTGCATTCATCCCGCCCCCCTTACAATCCCTTGTTATCACCCCCTCCCCTCCTCCTCACAACTTATTCTCCCTTCTGAAAGATACGCATGATCCCCAGGAGCAGGTTCCCAAGAATACGAGGCATCTTGATCACATGAATGCGCATTCCAGTCCCCCCTTTGCCTTTTTTACCCCGGTGTCCCCTGCTATACTTTATTAACCGAGAACAAGAATTGTGTCCACCTTTTATAACCTTTTCTCCTCCCGGAAAATAGCCCATCCCAAAACAATTAAACTTCCCCCCAGGGCAAGGAACCAAATCCAGCCGGGAAGGGCCATATATACAATACCCGCACCTGTGGCCAACAAAACTAAACCAAGCAGTCTCCGTATACCTATCCCAGGTCGAAAGTGCAAGTCTCCCCCCTCCTAACCAGCACCTGGTTTTCCTTCCTCCAGTACATATTATTCAGAGCGAAAAAAATTTGCTACTCCTACCAAAAGAAAGACACCCCCCAATCTTTATCCTTGAGGGGTGGAAATGTCGTCCTCACTGATGTATTGTCTAAAGTCAAGAACAACGGTAAATATCTGACTACTGACAGCCGACTACCGACAATGTTCTCCCCGCAGGGCGGTAATGGCCTCTTTGACATCAGGAGCACCAAAGACAGCGGAACCGGCCACAATAATGTCGGCCCCGGCGGCAATCACCCGGGGTGCTGTTTTCCGATTCATACCCCCATCCACGGCGATGGCCGGGGCAACCCCCGCTGCCTGGAGCAGCTTTCTTAAAGAGGCAACTTTGACCACAGTGCCGGGTATAAATTCCTGGCCACCGAAACCCGGGTTAACAGACATGAGCAGGATCAGATCCAGTTCGGAAAGAACATGTTCCAGGGTACACAGGGGGGTAGCCGGATTCAGGGCAACCCCCGCTTTGAGTCCAAACCCTTTAATCGCCTGGAGGGTCCGGTGCAAGTGGAGTGCCGCTTCCACATGAACGGTAATCATCTCCGCACCGGCAGCAGCCAGGGGTTCCACATAAAGATCGGGATTTTCCACCATCAAATGCACATCAAAGGGGAGTTTCGTCACCGGGCGTAAAGCCTTGACCACCGGTACACCAAAGGTAAGATTGGGTACAAAATGGCCGTCCATAATATCCAGGTGCAGTAGATCTGCACCGGCAGCAGTAATGCTTCTAACTTCATCACCCAAGATAGCAAAATTAGCCGCCAGCAAGGAAGGGGAAATCATGACCATGGTCATCCCTCCAGTTCCTGCAAGAAATCAAGATAGTGCTTGTACCTGCCTTTATCGATTTGTCCCTGCTGCACCCCTTTCTTTACAGCACAATCAGGTTCCCGCCAGTGTAAGCAAGGGGTGTAACGACATTCAGGAGCCAGCTCGATAAACTCGGGGAAATAATACATAAGTTCCCTTCTGTCAATTCCCGTTAAATTAAGGGAAGTAAAACCCGGGGTATCGGCCACCCGCCCCTTCCCCGGCAGGGTGAGGAGTTCTACATGCCTGGTTGTATGCCGGCCGCGCCGCAATTTCCTGCTTATTTCCCCCACCTGCAGGGCAAAACCCGGTTGAATCTGATTTAAAAGGCTCGACTTCCCTACACCCGATGGGCCTGCCACCACCGAAATTTTACCCTCGAGCAAGCCGGTAAGGGTCTCGATCCCAGTCCCCGTCCTGGCACTGGTGGGAACCACCGTAAAACCTGCCCGGCGGTAAATAGCAGCTATGTCAGCGACTTGCGCTGCGGGAACAAGATCAATTTTGTTGAGGCAAATAATAGCCGCGAGGGAAGCAGATTGGATTAAAACCAGGAACCGGTCAAGCAGTTTTAAGTTTAAGGAGGGATTAGCCAGGGCTGCAACCACAATACACTGGTCAACATTGGCTATGGGAGGGCGAATTAGACTGTTTTGCCGCGGTAAAACTGCCTCAATAACGGCATTTTCCCGGTCCACAGGGCTAATCATCACCCTGTCACCCACCAAAAGTGCCAGCTCTCGTTTTATCCTCCCCCGCAGGTAGCAGCGGAACTCACCTGCCGGGGTATTAACAAAGTAAAATCCACCCACGGCCCTAATCACTATTCCCTCCTGCATCCTCTCCTCCTTCACCCCTTTCAGCGGTAATTATTCCAGTTCCGTTCCCTCCTCCCCATTGCCTTCCTCCTGAGACGGCCCAATACTGACCACCAAATCGACGGTGCTGCCCTCTTCTATTAGTTCATATGGTGCCGGGGATTGATCAATGATTTTACCGGCAGCATAAAGATTACTGTAATCTTCCTTTATCTCTCCCTGGACCAGATTAAGCTCAGCAATGGTAGCCAGGGCTTCCTCCAGCTCCTGGCCCCGGAAACTGGGCATTGTAACCTCCTTAATCAGGGGACCGTCACTTAAGAATATATTGACACTGGCCCCTGGCTCCAGTTTAGTATTGGCCGCAGGTTCCTGCCTTACAACCAGGTCTATGGGAACGATCTCATCATTAACCCGCTCTACCTTGCCCAGTTCGAGATTATTTTTTTCCAATTCCAGCTGGGCAGCGTGGAGGCTGAGTCCACGAATATCCGGTACTACCGAACGTTCGGGACCCAGGCTCAAAACAAGCTCAACGGTGTTTCCTTCCTTGCGCTGGGTGCCGGCCTCTGGGTACTGGCCAATAACGGTATCGGCCGGTTCTTCATTATATTCACTCCGCAGGACCCGGTACTTAAGGTTCCTCTCGGCCAGCAATTCTTCGGCTTCTGCAAGGGGCTTGCCAAGCAACTGGGGGACCTCTACCAGGGGTTGGACAAAAATCGACTGCCAGGCCCGGTAACCGCCGAAGGCCATCCCCAGCAACAATAGCAGAATGATACCGGCCTTGAGCCAGCGCCTGCCACCTTTAGCTCCTTTACCCGCAGAATCGAATTCCCTTTTCCCGTTTCCCTTTATAACTGCTTCCTGGGTCGGGGCATCATCCTCCCCAAAGGGAGGAT
Source organism: Bacillota bacterium (assembly GCA_012841005.1). Taxonomy (GTDB): domain Bacteria; phylum Bacillota; class DTU030; order DTU030; family DTU030; genus DTU030. The sequence continues at coordinate 5,085 of DUVO01000137.1, forward strand.
TTACCACAGGTAGGGCGGACTGGTTTCCCTCGACAGGAGTCACGGGGCGGGAGCCAAGTCCTTCCAGATCCTGGAGAATTTCTCCTGCTCCTTGATAACGTTTATCTTCTTCCTTACTGAGGGCCTTCATTATTACAGCTTCCAGTCCCGGAGAAACCATGGGGTTCAATTCCCGGGGAGGCCGGGGATTCTCGGTCAGGTGCTTCAAAGCAACCCCCACGGGGTTTTCGGCCTGAAAGGGGACCTGCCCCGTAACCATTTCGTAGAGGACTACCCCCAGGGAATAAAGATCCGATGGGATACCGCTAATGCCACCCCTGGCCTGTTCCGGGGAAAAATAGTGTACTGAACCAAAGATATTACCGGTGGCAGTCAGGGTGCCACCGCTGATGGCACAGGCAATTCCGAAATCGGTAACCTTTACCCTGCCTTCAGCCGTGACCAGAATGTTGTGGGGTTTGATATCTCTATGGACAATACCGTGGTCATGGGCATGCACCAGCGCCCTGGCAATTTCCCGCCCCAGATATACTGCTTCTTCAACGGGGAGGGGCCCCCGCAGGCGCAAGTAATCTTTTAAATTACAGCCCTGAACATATTCCATGACAATATACTGCTGAGCCCCTTCCTGGCCCACATCGTAAATGCTGACAATATTGGGATGGGACAAAGCCGCAGCAGCCCTGGCTTCACGACGAAAACGCCGGACAAATTCTTCATCATGGAG
>DUVO01000191.1 GCA_012841005.1 Bacillota bacterium
CGCGTCTATAATAAGATCGACCCGCCCTGCCAGGTCAGCCAGGACATGTTGGGCCGTGGTGGGACTGGGCCTCCCCGACAGGTTGGCACTGGGAGCGGCAATGGGCACTCCTGCCATGTCAATGAGAGCCAGGGCTACCGGGTGGGCTGGCATCCGCACGGCCACCGTTGGGAGTCCCGCCGTCGTTTCGGCAGGAATATGGCCCTGTTTGGGGAGAATTAAAGTCAGAGGGCCGGGCCAGAATTTGGCCACCAGGGGCCTGGCCCGGGCCGGCACCCGGATAACCAACCGGTCCAATTCTTCTTCCCTGGCGATATGTACAATCAAAGGGTTATCCCCCGGCCTTCCCTTGGCGGCAAAAATTTTCCGGACGGCTTGCGGGTCCAGGGCATTGGCACCCAGGCCGTAAACAGTTTCCGTCGGAAAAGCAACCAGACCTCCTTCACGAATTACCCGGGCCGCCTCTGCCACTGCCGGCAAATCCTCCCGCCGGGAAACACTGATAACCCTGGTTTCCTGTTTCGACATCAAAGAGCATCCCCTGTCTGTTAGTATTATATCTCTTTTCCGGCAACATTGATTCCTGTTCTCCCCATATTTTATCCCATGCCCTATTTATTGACAATCGCCAATGCCTGTTTAGGCGAAAAACGCCCCCTTTCCTCTCCTACCATTTTATACAGAGGCTTAATTCTTCCCCCGGCCGAATAAAATGAAAAACACGGTACAGCCAAGGAGGAAGAAAGATGGAAAACCAGGGAAAACTTGTTATTGCCATGGCCCTCACCCGGCTCCTGGCAGGCAGCCTGGAACTTACCGGGGCATTTCTCATGCTGGCCTTCCAGAGGGTAGACCAGGCCTTTCGCATCAATGCCCTGCTGGGAATGGTAGGGCCGGTAATTTTTTTGGTCGTCAGTGCCCTGGGCTTTGCCGGCCTCCTGGGACGCATTGCCCCCCAGAAGGTCTTCCTGCTGCTGGTGGGGATCGCCCTCATCCTCCTTTCCAGCCGCAGCTAAACCCGGCAAAGGACAAGACAGGCTGCTCTCCCCGGCGGGGATACCGCCTGTCTTGAAGGGTAGATACCGCTCCTTCCCCTCAGCCCCCACCGATGGTGGGATACAGCTCCACCAGGTCTCCCGGGTGTACCCTGGTTTCCCAGGATACCTTTCTTTTATTGATGGTTATGAGCAGGACCTCCTCCCGGGGCAGCTTGAGATATTCCACCACCCGGGCCACCGTTGGTGGTTCCGGGAACCCCAGCTCCAGGATCCGGTGGGCCTGTTCCCCGGAAAGGTAAACATTCAAATAACTGTGGGGTTTTACCCTGATTACCACCATCTCAATAACCCCTTAATCCCAGATTTCATCCAGGGGGCCCCAAAATTCCTCGTCCCAAAACCGCTCATAATCCTCCCGGGGTATGTCGGAAACGGCATTGGTGGGAGGGAGGGGTTCTTCCCGCATGAACTCCGGTACCCGGTCATGGGCAGGAGTAAAACCGGCCCCGAGATTGAAAAGACGTTCCGTTTTGATAACATCCTTGCCCAGGCTCAGGCAATCAAAGCCGGTGTCGCCGGAGACGGCTGTCAGTATTTTTTCTATCACTGGAAAAACATCCCCCTCGACCCGGCTGACGAACATACATAATCCCAGGGCATCCAGGGCGGCCGCCTGCACCTGAAGGGTACGGGAGAGCTCCATCTGGCCGTCAGGATTGGTATGTTCCACCCTGGCACCGGTGGTTACCCCGGCGGTGTGATCAGCCCCCATGGGCGACATGGCATAGGTAACAGACATCCCCTTCAGGGCCCTGGGTTCATGGGCCGGTATGCCCTGGCCCTTTACCGCCGGGATCCTTGCTGCCCCCAGAACCCTGCCGGTAATCACAGCACCCTGGCCCAATACCCGGCCCAGGACGGTACCCGCGGCAATCTCATCCAGGAGTTTCAGGACCCCTTCCCCGTCGCCAAAGGCCAGAAGACCCCTTTCCATGGCTATGCCCACAGCCACCCCAATTTCAATGGTATCAAGACCATAATCATTGCAGCGGCGGTTGATGGCAACGATGGTTTCCAGATCCCCAATGCCCAGATTGGAGCCCACCATGGCCAGGGTTTCATACTCCAGGGGCGAGAGGAAGGCCTTCCCCTCCCGGTCCGGAACAATATTGGAACAGCGGATCAGGCAGCCGGGCATACAGGCATGGGTGGTCCTTCCTTCCCCGCCCCGCCCGGTGATCAGCTGGTACAGGGCCTCACCGGAAATTGCCTCCGCTGCGGCAAAGGAACCACTGCGGAAGTTATTGGTCGGCATCGCGCCCCTCACGCTGATGCTGGGGATCAAACCCGCCGTCCCGTATTGGGGATAACGCTTGCCCGTGGCCGGGGAAGATAGGATCATCCCATGCAATTCCTTCCTGAGGGCTTGGAAAGCCGCAGGATCCGCCACCGGCTGCCGGTAACTGCCATCTTTGGCAATCACCACCGCCTTGAGCCCCTTGCTGCCCATCACCGCCCCCAGGCCGCCCCGGCCTGCGGCCCGGCCCGGTTGCCCTTCCATGTCGGTATTGAACACCCCGGCCGCGGCCATACCCATCTCCCCGGCCTGGCCGATACAGATGACACTGGCATCATGGCCGTACCGTTCCCTGAGCACCTGGGCCGTCCGGTAATTACCCAGACCCTCAAGGTCCACAGCCGGGTGGATTTTAGCCCCGCCGTCACCTATGTATAACACATACGGCCCTTCTTCCCTGGGTTTTCCCTCCACAATCACCGCCCTGATCCCCTGCCGGGCCAGGTACCGGCCGCCGGTCCCGCCGGCATTAGACTCCTTGATTCCTCCGGTGAGGGGGCTCTTGGCCCCTACGGACAGGCGCCCGGAACTGCTTATATTGGTGGCAGCCAGAGGACCGCAGGAGAATACCAGTTTATTATACCTGCCCAGGGGTTCACAGGCCGGATCGACCTCCTTGAGGAGGATTTTGGCATTCAGGGCCCGGTTCCCCAACATGCGCCATTTTCCCGGCAGTTCTTCCCAGGTGGTAGTCAGGGTGGTCATATTGACCCGCAAAATCTTCATCTGTCCCTCCCCCCTGCAATTCTATAATTGTGCCATGATTTCAACTATTCGCCGCCGCCCCCTGCTCCTCCTCCTTCCTCACTGCCGCCACGACCCGGGGAATACCGGCCAGATCCGGTACGACCCGAAAGGAAGAAAAACAACCGGCCGCCTCGAGAAGCTCCTGGACTGCTGCCGCCTGGCCCTGTCCCACTTCCAGCACTATCCAGCCCCCCGGCCGCAAGAAAGCAGGGGCCCCGGCGGCCAGGCGCCGGTAGAAGTCCAGCCCCTCCCGGCCCCCGTCCAGGGCCTGGCGGGGTTCAAATTCCCGTACCTCCCGGGGTAGATGAGCCAGATCTTCCCCGGGGATGTAGGGCGGATTGGAAACCAACAGATCTACCCGGGAAAACAGGTCCAACGACGCCAGGGGGGCAAAGAAATCGCCACAGCAAAGGGTGATCCGGTCTGCGACACCATGGCGCCTGGCATTTTCCCAGGCCACCGCCAGGGCCGCCCCGGAAATATCCACCCCATAGACCCGGGCCCCGGGCAGGAACCTGGCCAGGCTGACGGCAATAGCCCCACTCCCGGTTCCCATATCAACAAGGGTCAGGGACCTGCCCCGTCCTTCTCCCCGGTCCGCCGGGTACAGCCCATTGCGCGCCAATTCCAGGGCTGTTTCCACCACAATCTCCGTCTCGGGCCGGGGAATGAGAACCGCCGGGGTAACAAGAAAATCCAGCCCCATAAACTCCCGCTGCCCCGTCAGGTACTGGAGGGGTTCCCCGGCCGCCCGCCGGGAAAGGAGCTCCCGGTACAGGGATAATACAAGAGCCGGAAGGTCTTCATCGAGATCACGATAAAGCTCCGTCCGGCTTATTCCCAGCAGGTACCGCAACAAGACCTCGGCATCCAGCCGGGCGTTATCCCTCTGGCCGGCCTTGAGGAACCCTGTGCCCTGCCCCAAGGCCTCCCGCCGCGTTACCATGATTCTACTCCACCTTTTTTAGTTTTTCCGCCTGGTCACTGGTGACCAGGGCGTCAATGACCTCATCCAGGTCACCAGCCAGGATCTGCTCCAACTTGTGCAGGGTAAGTCCTATCCGATGGTCTGTAACCCGTCCCTGGGGGAAATTATAAGTCCGGATGCGCTCACTCCGGTCCCCTGTTCCCACCTGGATTCGCCGTGCTTCCTCAACTTCAGCCCGCTGGGCTTCCTGGGCCCGGTCCAGGAGACGGGCCCTGAGGACCCGCATGGCCTTATCCCGGTTCTTGATTTGGGATTTTTCATCCTGACAGGATACCACCAGGCCGGTGGGGATATGGGTAATGCGGACCGCCGAATAGGTGGTGTTGACGCTCTGGCCCCCGGGGCCGCTGGAACAAAAGGTATCTATCCTGAGATCGTTGGGGTTAATCTCCACATCGACCTCTTCTGCTTCCGGCAGGACAGCCACCGTTACCGTCGAGGTATGGATCCTGCCCCCCGATTCCGTAGTCGGAATGCGCTGGACCCGGTGGACACCGCTTTCGTATTTAAGACGGCTGTATACCCCTTTCCCTTCGAGGACGAAGATAATTTCCTTGAAACCGCCGATGTCAGTGGGATGGGCCTCGATGACATCGGTTTTCCACCCCTGGGACTCGGCATAACGGGAATACATTCGGTAGAGGTCCCCGGCAAAGAGGGCCGCTTCCTCTCCCCCTGCACCGGCCCGGATCTCCATGATCACGTTCTTTTCGTCATTGGGATCCTTTGGCAGCAGCAGGACCTTCAACTGCCTCTCCAATTCTTCCTTCTTACCGGTTAGATTCTTCAGTTCCTCCTCCACCAGTTGCCGAAATTCCGGATCCAATTTGTCCTTGAGGAGTTCCTGGTTTTCCCCGATCTCGGTCCTGATATTCTTATAAGTGCGGTAGGTGCTGACAATATCCTGCAGGGCAGCATGGCTCTTGGCGTGTTTTTGCCACTCCGACTGGTTGGCAATCACCCCAGGATCCGCCAACAGCAGGCTCAGCTCCTCATAGCGTTCCTCCAATTCAGCCAGTTTTTCCCACATCTCATCCACCACCCCCATAACCAATCTATACCAATAACAGTCCCCCCAATACCCCTGTTACCAGGAGTATAAATATGGGGTGGACCCTGGTGAAGGTAACCAGGGCAAAAACAGCTCCGGCGATTAAACCCGACTTAAGGTCGATGATTCCCTTTTTCCCCAGGCTGAAGACAGCCGAGGCGATCAACCCCACTACCGCCGGGCGCAGGGCCGTAAATGCCCCCTTAATCCGGGGTATTTCGCTGACATTATACTGGACAAAGTAAGCCGCGATGATGGTAATTATGATCAGGGAAGGTAAAATAACCCCCAGGGTACCGGCCAGGGCACCGGGTATCTTTGCCAGGCGGTAACCGACAAAGGTAGCCGTATTGACAGCAATGGGACCGGGGGTCATTTCCGCTATGGCTATAACATCCATGAATTCCTCCGCCGAAAGCCAGGCATGGGTTTCGATGACTTCTTTGTTTATCAGGGGAAGCATGGCATAGCCCCCACCGATGGTAAAGAGCCCAATCTTAAAGAAAGTGTAAAACAGATCAAAGAGCAACTTCAACACTTAACCCTCCTCGGCCAGTACTGCTTCCAGGGCGCGCACTGCTACTTCAATCTGCCCGGCATCCGGCTCCCTGGTCGTTAAACGCTGCAGGAGCAGTCCCGGTCCCAGAACCAAACGCAAGAGAGGAGACTTCACCCTCCCGCCCAGGCGAATCAACTCATAGGCCAGCCCGGCCACCACGGGCAAAAGGGCCAGGCGGGAAAGCACCCGCACCGCAAGGCTCTGCCAGCCCAAAAGGGAAAAAACCAGAATGCTGACCACCATGACATAGAGGAGAAAGGCTGTCCCACAGCGGGGATGCAGGGGACTCATGGGTAAGATTTCCTCTGTTGTCAGGGGCTTACCTGCTTCATAGGCGTGGATCACCTTGTGCTCCGCCCCGTGATAGGCAAAAAACCGCTGGATATCCTTAAGCAGGGATATCCCTATTATATACAGCAAAAAAATTCCGATACGAATTGCACCTTCCAGCAGGTTCAGGTAAATCACCCGGGTGCCCTGGGCAGCCTGGGGGTTTAAGAGCCGTACTAAAACCGTGGGAAGGACAATGAAAAGACCGGCTCCCACCGCCAGGGCAATAACCACCGAGAGGGCCATTTCCCTGGCACTCAGTTGCTCCTCTTCCTCTGCCGCCTGATTGGCGGAATAGGTAAGGGCCCCTATCCCAATGCTCAGGGACTCCACCAGGGCCACAACCCCGCGCAAAATGGGCAGTTTCAAGATGGGCCAGCGCCGGGCGGCGGGATAGATAGTGGTTTTATGCACCACAATTTCCCGGTTGGGTTTGCGTACGGCAATGGCAACGGTCTCCCCCCCGCGCATCATCACACCTTCTATGACCGCCTGCCCGCCAAAGCTTTTCTTCCCCAAGGGCCAACCCCCCTTCCTTATCCAAGTGCTCCTGACCCGGGTTCCCTTTCCCAAAAATGGGAAAAAAGAATCCCCCGTACAAAAGAAGCAGAGCACCCGCTCTGCCCCGGCTTGTAGATAGTACAATTTATCGGGCAGCCCATAAGCCCGCTGCCCCCGGGCAAATAGGCAAAATGAGGCAATAAGCAGCCTTTGTCGGCAGACGAAAGCAGAGCACCCTGCTCTGCCCGGCAACAGCTATACTTATTTGGCCAGCCCGAATTTTTTCCGGAACCGCTCCACCCTTCCCCCGGTGTCAACAATCTTCTGCTGCCCTGTGAAAAGGGGATGACACTGGGAGCAGATCTCAACCCGCAGATCCTTCTTGGTCGAGCCGGTTTCAAAGGTGGCACCGCAGGCACAGGTTATTTTCGTGCGATGGTATTCGGGGTGTATACCTTTTTTCACCTTGCTTCACCTCTTTCTAAGGTCCATACTAACTTTTACATTATAACATACTGGGCCGGGGGCGACAACACCTCCCCCGGAAAAAACGGTCCCGGCACCGCCCGGGCTCCCTCCCGGCCGGAAAAAAAGGGGAACGTACCCGTCCCGGTATCTTTTCCCGGAGCCGGATACAGTTCCCCTTTTTCCAGCAGTTTCAGCGCAAATAGCGGCTGGGATTAACCCGAATGCCGTCGATACGGATTTCAAAATGGAGATGGGGGCCGGTGCTCCGTCCGGTGCTGCCGACCCGGGCGATCACCTCACCCTGATTTACCCATTGGCCTACCCGGACCAGGAGCTCTGAAGCATGGGCATACAAGGTCTCAATGCCATTCCCGTGGTCAATCACTACCACCCGCCCGTAACTCCCCTGCCAGCTGCTGGCAATAACCCGGCCGGAGCGGGCTGCCCTGATACTGCTCCCCCGGGGACAGGCTATATCCAGTCCGTAATGGTACCCTCCCCGGCGCGGTCCAAAGGGGGAGGAAATCCGTCCCCGTACCGGCCAGATAAAGCTCAAGGAAGCAGCCCTGTTGGCGACCTGCCGTTCCCCACCGGGGATGATCAGGGTGCTCCCCGGCACCAAACGGCGCGGGTCAACCCCGGGGTTGGCCTGCTGCAAGACTTCCACCGGGAGCCCGTAGCGGCGGCTCAGATCCCAGAGGGTATCCCCCCGGACCACAGTATGAACCCCCCCGCCTGTCCCCCTGGGAATCTTTAACTTCTGCCCGGGATATATCCGGTTGGCATCGGCAATCCCATTGGTTGCCACCAGGGTTTGGAGATTTACCCCATATTGCCGGGCAATAGCCCAGAGGGTATCCCCCGCCCGAACGGTATAGGTGGTAAATTGTGTACCCGCCCCGGCCGGGAGGGCTGCTGCCGCAGTGCCCAGAAGCGCTAGGATAAAGAACCAGCACATTACTCTAAATCGGAAAGGTGTTGGGCACACCTTTTCACCCCATTTCAAGAAAGAATTGGTATAAAAAGTGTGTGCCCATTTCCCGTTAATTATACATTACCGCCCGGCGGCAGCTTTTTGTCTTCCCCGGGGGAGTGACAATATTTACATTATGCCCTCTCCCGGCTGTTGGCAGCAAAAGCCGCCAAAAACTCGGCATTGCTGCGGCTGTTGTGCAGGCGTTTGATTAAAAACTCTGTATATTCTGCTATCCCTGAGGTGTTGGCCGCAAGGGAGCGGCGCAGGTTCCAGGTAAGCTCCAGCTCCTCCGGGTCCAAAAGCAGTTCCTCCTTGCGGGTTCCGGACCGTTGGATATCGATGGCCGGGAAAACCCTCCTTTCGGCCAGGCGCCGGTCCAGGTGCAGTTCCATATTGCCCGTTCCCTTGAACTCCTCAAATATTACCTCATCCATCCGGCTCCCGGTTTCCACCAGAGCCGTAGCCAGTATAGTCAGGCTCCCCGTCTCTTCCAGCTTCCGTGCAGCACCAAAAAACCGTTTCGGTTTATGCAGGGCGGCCGGGTCTAAGCCCCCCGAGAGGGTGCGGCCGCTGGGTGGGATGACCAGGTTGTGGGCCCGGGCCAAACGGGTGATGCTGTCCAGGAGTATGACCACATCCTTGCCCTGTTCCACCAAACGCCGTGCCCGTTCCAAAACCATTTCCGCAACCTTGACATGATTCTCAGGCAGCTGGTCAAAGGTGGAGCTGACAACCTCCCCCGCCACCGAACGCTTCATATCAGTTACTTCTTCCGGCCGTTCATCGATTAAAAGTACCAGTAAGTAAAGGTCCGGGTAATTGTTGGTCAGACTATTGGCAACTTCCTTGAGAAGGGTAGTCTTCCCTGCCTTGGGGGGGGCAACAATCATCCCCCGCTGCCCCTTGCCGATGGGGGCAATAAGATCCATTAGGCGGGTGGCAATGGCCGAAGGGGAAGACTCTAAACGCAGGCGTTCCTGGGGATAAATAGGGGTCAAAGCGTCAAAGGAAGGGCGCCGGCTAATGGTTTCGGGATTATCGCCGTTGATGGCTTCAATGTGCAGCAGGGCCGGATACCTTTCGCCCTCCCGCGGGGGGCGGATTTGGCCGGAGACCAGATCCCCGGTACGAAGGTCAAAACGGCGAATCTGGGAGGGAGAAACGTAGACATCCCTGTTTCCCGGCAAATAACCCCCGGTGCGAAAAAAACCATAGCCTTCGGGGAGCAATTCCAAGATCCCCTCGGCAAAAAGCCCCCCCCGTTGTTCAGTCTGGGCTTTGAGGATGCCCACCATCAGGTCCCGCTTTTTCAGACGGCTGTAGCCCTTTAGCTCCAGCTCCCGGGCTAGCTGGCGCAATTCGGCTAGACTCTTTTTTTCCAGCTGGGCCAGATCCAATAAATCACCCCATTTTCTTCCAGTATTTAGTATAATACCCCTTTTTTTCTTCTCTATACAATTTTCCCCAGGAAAAAACCACATGAAGGAAATCAGAAGGGCAAACCGGAAGGTAGGACAGTGGTGGGTACAAAGATTAAAAAGCAAAGAATCTTCGTTGTAAGCGAAGATTCTTGCCGGCAGGACACACCGAGGAGGATTTGTTCTTGAAGCTCTTTACCTCTGTTTCTGTCTCTAATTATATCATTCCCGGCGGGACAGTGTCAATGCTAAATACCAAGTCCTTCATGTTCTAGGCTCCTTTACCACTATTAGTAACATCTGGGATTTTTTTTGCCGGAAGTCCTCTGCCCAAAATTGGTAAGCATGTAAAGATTGGTATTGAGCTCCAATTTCACCAGTCCCTTAACATACTCGAGATCTTCAGGGGCAGCGGCGGGAACCGGCAATAAACTGCCGCAGTATTTACAGTGTATATCAACCCGTTCCCCATAGAGCTTGAATTCCAGCCTACCGTGACCGCACTGGCAGGAAACCCTTCCCGCCCGGCTCAGTTCATACAGGTAATTTAAGACTTGAAACATAATGTCCGGCTCTCTAAAATATTCCTCCAAATTCAGATCGCCGGTGAGGCCCATAAGCTCTAAATCACCGGCAGCCATCCGCTCCCGCAAAAGACCGGGGGAACCGGTAAGCCCCAATTCCAGACCGCTCTCGGGGCAGGTGAAATATTCCAACTCTCTCCCCAAAAAACTGGCCAGGGGCAAGGTGAGAAAATGCCAATCCTCACAGATAAAACACATAATTTCCAGGTTAAGAAACCCTTCCTTGCCCAGGGACAGCCTGGCCAGGGAGCCCCCGCAAGGGCAGTCGACCTCCTTGATACCCCTCCTGAGATTGAAAAGGGATTCCGAAATAAGGGTCAGCTTGCCACATTTAGCACAACGCATAACCATGGCTGCAGCGGCATCAATCAGCATTAAGCGGACCTCCTCCCTTTGCCGGTTACTTCGCCATCCCGTATAGAAATTCCTGCCTCCCGGCCGCCGCAGTTTCTGACATATCCAGGCACCCGGCTACAGGATTAGACCAGAAGGGGAACCAAGACCGGCACCAGGGCTGACAGTACCAAGCCGTGGAAAAAAGCCACCAGGGCCATATCGGTGCCGACAAACTTCACGATCAGGGGCAGGGTTACATCCATGGTTGTTGCTCCCCCCGGAGCCACTGCCGCAAAAGGGCCGGCATAACGAGCCACTACAGGGATTAAAATAATACTTAAGGTTTCCCGGCTGACATTGGTCAAAAAAGCCAGTGCCCCCAGTTCTACTGAATGCAATTTGGCCAGTAAAACCCCCGAGAGGCTGTACCAGCCGAACCCTGCCCCAATGGCGGCACTATCACCCGGGGACATTCCCAGCAAGGAACCCACAAAAAGGGTGCCGGCGATACTCCCGCCCGCCACCGCCAGGGGAAGGAAAATAATCCGATAGCCCAAAGACCCGACCTGCCGCAAAATCTGCCGATTGCCGCCGATTTCAAGACCAATACCCCACATTAACAGGCAGAGGGCACAATTGATCAGGAAATCAAAATTGGCCTGTACCCACGCAGGGATCACACCTGTGTACCCGGCAACTATCCCCACAACCAGGGAAAGGAGAATAAGGGTAATCATACCCCCCTTCCCCCTTCCTTCTCCGCCGGTTTTAAGGGCAGCACCGCTTCCAGGGCCTTCACAGCGAAAACGCTGCCGGCAATGGCAGCAAGGGCAAACAAAACCGCCTGCACCCCCATCTGTCCCAACCCCGCCAGAATTTCCTCGTCACTGCCGATCTGGCCTCCCAGCAGGAAGAGAAGGAACATAACCCCGGCCGTTGTTAGTTTACCGGTTAGCGGGAAAACCCGGGCGGGGAGAAGGCGAAGATACCCCATGCCAATTCCTACAACCAGTGCAACGATAATCGGCACCATTTCCTATTCCTCCTATTGTTTTGATCTGCCAGTACTACTTCGCCCCCTTCCGGCCATTCTCCTGCCGACGCCCGGCGGTCCAACCTGTCCGGGTCAAAGGGCCGGGAAAATCCCCTGGTACCCTTACCCTGCCAACAGCTTGTCCACCATACGCCTCAGTTCCAGGACATCGAAGGGCTTGGTCACATACCCCCTGGCTCCCTGGTTGAGGGCTTCTTCGACAATATGTAACTCTCCATAGGCAGTCATTATAATAACAGGCACATGGGGATATTTCCCGGCCACCTTGGTGAGGACGTCGAGACCATCCATCCCGGGCATCTTCATGTCCAACAGCACCAGGTCCGGTTCACATTCCTCCCACCTGACCAAGGCCTCTTCCCCATTGGCTGCACACACAACCTGATAGCAATCGTCCCG
>DUVO01000075.1 GCA_012841005.1 Bacillota bacterium
GCCATAAGCTCTCCCTCCAAGAGATGAAAAAGTTGAGTTTATGGTACTAACTGTTATGGGATACCATCATACTACTCACCAAAAGGCTCAAGGCAATGGAATGTAGTTTTGTCTCATGGGAATCTGCCCTTGAAGTTAGGACAATAGGCGCCCTGGCCCCGGTGACAAGACCGGCGAGCTTTACTCCGGGACAGAAATAGTGTAGGGTCTTATAGATGACATTGCCGACTTCAATACCGGGAACCAGTAAAATATCTGCCTGTCCGGCAACCGGGCTGAGGATACCTTTCCGCTGGGCAGCTTCAGGGGATACAGCATTGTCCAGGGCAAGAGGCCCATCGACATCCACTCCAGGAATTTGACCCCGCTGGGCCATCTTAGACAGGAGGGCGGCGTCAACAGTGGCCGGCATCTCTGTATTTACCAATTCAACTGCACATATGGGAGCAACCTTCGGTCTCTCAATCCCCAGGGAATTGGCAATTAGAGCTGCATTTTTGATTATTTCCGCTTTTCGTTGTAAATCGGGGGCAATGTTCATGGCCGCATCGGTGAGAAGAAATAAACGTCTATACCCGGGTGGCTCAAAAACGGTAACATGGCTCAGGATCTTATCAGAACGAAGCCCCCTTTCCTTATTAAGAACCGCCCGCAGCAGTGCGGCCGTCCCCACCAAACCCTTCATTAAGATATCGGCCCTGCCAGTCCGCACCAGTTCCACAGCCGTTGCAGCAGCTCCGACAGGATCCGGCTCATCAACTATGGCAAATCCCTCCAGATCCAGTCCCATTTCCTCTGCTACAGCTCTAATTTTATCTCCCGCACCTACTAGAATTGAATTGGCCAACCCGATTTCCCGTGCATCGGAAACGGCCTTCAGTATTTCCGGTTCCTGAGCCAGGGCAACGGCAATTGTTTTTGCCCTTTTCAACTGTTGTACGGCAGTCATAATTTCCCCAAAGGATCTTAACACGGTTCTGTTCCCTCCAGAACAAAGTATCAAAGGTTACTCCAGCCCTAGTATCTATGTCAGGTCTTCTCATTACACAAATCTACATGCAAATGTAGTGCCGAAAGGATACGAAGGACAGGAAAATAAAACACGTTTCTGTACTGCAATATTTTGCAGGAAACGTGTTTTGCTTTGCAGGCAATTTAATGCACTCAAATTTTCACACCATGTTTAGCCAGTTTATAATAGAGGCTGCGAATTGAAATTCCTAAGCGGCGGGCAGCCTCCGTTTTATTTCCCCCCGTCTTCATTAAAGCCTTATGTATTGCTTCCTTCTCTGCCCTTTGGAGAGTAGCCTGTAATGATTCAATTGCACCGGTTTGGTTTTCGCCCGATGCAAAGCAATTATTGGAAACCAGGTAGTGTTCCCCCCAATGCTGCTGGAGGAGGGGCAGGTGATGGGACTGCATAACTTTTTCGGTAAAACGCATATTGATCATAGCCCGGCCAAAAACGTTCTCCAATTCCCGGACATTACCCGGCCAATCATAATCCTGCAGTATTTGTATGACCTTTGGCTCCACCGATTCCACATTGCGCCCGTATTCCTGGTTGAATTTGCGCAGTAGATAATGGACCAATTCGGGAATATCTTCTTTCCGTTTCCGTAAGGGAGGAATAAAAATTGGTACCACATTGATGCGGTAGTAAAGATCCTCGCGGAAGGTGCCATCTTTAACTGCCCTTTCCAGATCGGCATTGGTGACTGCAATAACCCGCACATCAACGGGAATCGGTCTGGTAGACCCCACCCGCAGTATTTCCTTTTCTTGCAGCACACGCAGCAGTTTTGCCTGTAGAGCTGGACGGATTTCCACAATTTCATCCA
>DUVO01000149.1 GCA_012841005.1 Bacillota bacterium
CCTGGATCAAATCGCCGGCACTTATCTCAATAAAAGCGTGCCTTCCTGGGAAGAACTGGTGGGGAAGGGACGAAAAGCGGTGAAACCGGCCAGCCTGGAGAAGGAGAAATTGGCTGACTTTATTGCTACCCGGGCCGCCGTTATTCCCTCTTTGCAGGAAAAGCTGGCTGCGGAACTGGAAAGTTTCGACCTGATAACCCTTTACAACCGGGTAGAACTGCCCCTGATTGAGGTCCTGGCGGCAATGGAAGAAGAAGGGGTGACCATAGATACCGAAGCCCTGGCCGAAATGGGGATAGAAATTGGGGAAAAGATGGCTGCCGTCGAGGGGGAAATATACCGGATGGCCGGGGAGGAGTTCAATCTCAATTCCCCCAAACAGCTGGCCGCTGTCCTTTTTGAAAAGCTGCAGCTGCCGGTGATCAAGCGGACCAAGACCGGGTATTCCACCGATGCCGAGGTCCTGGAGAAACTGGCGGCGGATCATCCGGTCGTGGAGCGGATTTTGGAGTACAGGCAGCTGATGAAACTGAAAACCACCTATATTGACGGACTAATGGCCCTGGTGGACCCTGCTACAGGGAAGGTTCATACCACCTTCAATCAAGCTGTGACCACTACGGGCCGCCTGAGCAGTACCGAACCCAACCTCCAGAATATCCCCATCCGCCTGGAATTGGGGCGACGCCTGCGCCGGGTTTTTGTTCCCGGCC
Organism: Bacillota bacterium; assembly: GCA_012841005.1. Taxonomy (GTDB): domain Bacteria; phylum Bacillota; class DTU030; order DTU030; family DTU030; genus DTU030. The sequence continues at coordinate 714 of DUVO01000149.1, forward strand.
CGGTAGGGAATCTGATCCTGGCCGCCGATTATTCCCAGATTGAGCTTCGGGTTTTGGCCCATATATCCCAGGATCCATATCTTCTAGAGTCTTTCCGCAAGGGGCAGGATATCCACACCCGGACTGCCGCAGAAATATTCGATGTTCCCCTGGAGCAGGTGACACCGGAAATGAGGGGACGGGCCAAGGCGGTGAATTTTGGGATAGTATACGGGATTTCCGACTATGGTTTATCCCGGGATCTGGGAGTATCCCGCCGGGAAGCCAAGGAATACATCGATAACTATTTTGCCCGCTATGCCGGCGTCAAAGCCTATATCGACGGGATTGTCGCCGAGGCCAGGGAGAAGGGCTATGTGACAACTCTTATGCAGCGGCGCCGGTATCTACCAGACATCAACAGCCGTAACTACACCCTCCGTTCCTTTGCCGAACGTACAGCCATGAATACACCAATCCAGGGCACCGCTGCTGATATAATCAAAATGGCCATGGTGGAGGTTTTCCGGCAGCTTAAGGAGCGCCGTTTGGCTACCCGCCTCCTCCTCCAGGTCCACGACGAACTCATCTTTTCCGTGCCCGAGGGAGAGCTGGCCGAGGTAAAGGCACTGGTGAAGGAATGTATGGAAGGGGCAGTAAAGCTTGCTGTGCCCCTGGTGGTGGATCTGAAGGTAGGGAAGAACTGGTACGAAGTAAAGAAGGAGTCCTAGGTGAGGAGGTCAAGCAGTGCCCGAATTGCCCGAAGTAGAAACGATAAAGAATACCCTCCTGTCCAAATTGGTGGGGCGGAGGATTATGAAGGTAACGGCCACTCTGCCCCGTCTAATAAAAATACCGACACCAGAAAAGTTTGTCAGCCTTATCAAGGGGAAGGAGATCAAGCACCTTTTCCGCCGGGGAAAGTATCTGCTCCTAAATTTATCCGGAGGGTACCTTCTGATTTTTCACCTTCGGATGACAGGGCGGCTCCTCTATCTTCCGGCAGATGCCCCGGTGGTCAAACACACCCACCTTATTTTTCACCTGGACAATGGGGAGCAACTTCGCTTCCACGACCTCAGGACCTTTGGGACCATCTACCTGGTGCAGGAAGGGGAATTGGGCTTAATCCGGGGCCTTGTCACCCTGGGTCCTGAGCCCCTGGGGCCCCGGTTTACCCCCGACTACCTGAGGGAAGTCCTGGCCGGACGGCAGACCACCATTAAAGGCGCCCTTTTAAATCAGGAGCTTCTGGCGGGGTTGGGGAATATCTATGTGGATGAAAGCCTCTTCCGGGCAGGAATTCACCCCGCCCGGAGGGCCGGTTCCCTAACAGGTGACGAGGTTTTTCGTCTCCACCGGGCCATCCGCAGTGTTCTTGAAGAGGGAATCCGTTACCGGGGTACCTCGGTCCGGGACTATGTGGATGGTGAGGGAAAGACCGGCGGTTTTCAAGAACGGTTGGCCGTTTATGGCCGGCGGGGACAGCCGTGTGTTAAATGCGGGACTCCCCTGGAACTGGCCCGGATTGCCGGGCGGGGTTCTGTTTACTGTCCCCGCTGTCAGCCCTTTGCGGCTGCTGCCGATTAGGGAAATGGTTTTATTATTCCGGCTGGGGACCAGGGGTTGAGGGGGAGGCGACTGGCCTTCTGCATATGTTGCCCGGACTTGGGGAAAAATTGGAGTGCAATACCCAACTGACATACTGTTAGCCCGGGAGGAGGCTGCAGATGACCCAAAAACGAAATATGTAAAGTATGGCGGCATCAAGTTCACCAACAACGTTCCCCCGGAAGAGATAAATAAGTTCGTCCGGGAACTTCCCCCGGAGAAACGCAGTTCCTTGTTTGAAGTCATTCAGATCCTCGACCGGGAGGGCCTCATTACCCTTGATGAACACGAGGCCTCGACCATTGACAAGGGCTTTCAATCCCTGTACGAAGAAGGGGATCACTGGCTGCAATTGAGCCATAAGCCCCGCTGACCGGCCATGGTGAGGAAAAGGGGAAGGGAATGGGAGAGGAGAGAAAAGGGAGGAACTCAAGATGCGGGTTATTGGCCTTACCGGAGGGATTGCAACGGGGAAGAGTACCGTATCCCAGATCCTCGCGGAAGAGGGGTTCCCAATAATCGATGCGGATCTCATCGCCCGGGAGGTGGTACAGCCAGGGGAGCCTGCCTACCGGGATATTGTACATAGTTTCGGCGAGGAGATTTTAAACAATGATGGTACTATTAATCGTAAGCTGCTGGGCCGGTTAGTCTTCGGGGAACCCGCTTTCCTGCAATCCTTAAACCAAATCACCCATCCCCGGATTATCGAGGAAATAAATCGCCGTTTGCAAGCCTTGCGGGAAAAGGGCGCAGAAGTTGCCATTCTCGATGCCCCCCTCCTAATTGAAACAAAGCTACACCTGTTGGTTGATGAAGTCTGGGTGGTTACCTGTCCCAGGGAATTGCAAATAAAACGGTTGCAAGAGCGGGATAATCTTTCTGCCGCGGAAGCAGAGGCCAGAATCAAGGCCCAAATGCCTTTAGAGCAGAAGATCAGCTATGCCCGGCAGGTAATAGATAATTCCAAGGATAAAGCCCATACCCGCAGACAAGTTCAAAAGATCCTCCGGTCGTATTTACTTCCCCACTAAAATGTCATAGTATTATAAGCATGAACTTCATAAAGATTAGTAACAAATTGACCGGAGGCAGATCATGATTATTAACCTAAGGAGATTTCGACGTCTAATGCCGTATATGTTATTGGCAGTGCTAATGATTATTTTAATTTCCCATACCGGCTGGTTCTGGCGCCTTCTTTATCCGATACATTACGAAGAGATAATATTTCGCTATAGCAGGCAATTCGGTGTAGACCCTTACCTGGTTACAGCAGTGATCAGGGTTGAAAGCAAATATTATCCTCGAGCCTTGTCCTCTATGGGGGCTGTGGGTCTAATGCAGATAATGCCTGAGACGGGCCAGTGGGTGGCCGAAAACCTGGGGCTGGAAGATTTTACTCCGGACTCGCTATATGATCCGGAAATTAATATATGTATTGGGACCTGGTATCTGGCCAGTTTACAACAGGAGTTTGGTGATCTGGCCCTTGTTCTGGCGGCCTATAATGGTGGGAGGGGAAATGTAAAACGCTGGTTGGAAAAGCAGAAAGCGGAGGGAAAAACAGCAGGGCTGGAGGGATTTCCCTTCCCCGAGACCCGCTCCTACGTCGTTAAGGTTTTGAACAACTACAAACGCTATCAAGAAATTTATCAAAAATAAGCAAAGGAGAAAACTTGGAAGAGGAAAAAGCTGTAATGAAGAGAAATATAGGAAGTGACATTGTATTAATTGTAAAAGGAGTGGATGTAATGACTGAGCAGAAACTGACCTCCCTTGAGGCAGTAAATAATCTGCAGGTTTTACCAGCGCGGAAGTTTCATTCTGCTACCCATGAAGAGATTGCCATGGGAGCAACTACC
>DUVO01000193.1 GCA_012841005.1 Bacillota bacterium
CACCGACATATTGGAAAATAAATTTAAATCCTGATAAACCGAAATAATGCCTTTTCCCATCGCCAGGCGCGGTGAATAAGCTTCGATTTTCTCGCCGTTAAAATAAATACTTCCGGCGTCAGGCGATAGAGAACCGCTGATAATTTTTAACAGCGTGCTCTTACCTGCCCCATTGGCGCCAACCAGCCCCACGATTTCTCCCGGAAATATATCCAGAGAAACATCATCAAGAGCTTGTTGACTGTTAAAACTTTTACTGATAGATGATACGGTTAGAATCGGCTTCTTCATGATTACTTTTGATAGAGGGGCAAAAAGCCCCTCTATCATCATCTGGCTCCTTACTTATTCTTTGGGATAGTAAAGTTCAATATGCTCCTCGGGAATCAGACACATGCCCCAATAGGAATCCGGCATTCCTTCAGGAATCATGGCCTGGACCTCTTCTCCGCTCATGATCCTTACATCCATGAGGTATTTTTGAGGTATTTCCTCACCCGCTAGATATTTAAATAGCAGGTCGGCTGCAACGGCGGCTGCTTCACTTCCCCCGGGGACACTGATGTAATCCGTATAGCCAACTTCCCTGGCTTTTTTCTGGAATAGGTTCAAATCATCAACTGTCATATAGGGATATTCCAACCCGGCATCGTCATAAGCTTCCAATACCCCCATTGCCATCAGAGCACCGTCAACAATTACACCCTTAATATCCGGATTTGCACTAAGGAAAGTCTCCATTTTCTGCTTGGTAACCGCACCGGAATATTCCCCGTATTCTGTGCCCAAATTTTTAATGTTGGGGAACTTCGCAAGCGCGTCGTTTACTCCCCTGAGCACGTCTTCGGAATAACCGCTTCCCGGTTCACCCATGATTGTTACTACCTTGCCCTCTCCACCGAGCTGTTCGCATACCCAGGTGGCGTACAGGTTCCCGACCTTGTAGTTATCTCTATCGACATAGGTGACATACTTGTCGGTTTGGATACTTGATCCAAAGATAATTACAGGTATACCCATATCGTAGGCTCTTTCTACCAGGGGAACCATCGCGGTTTCACTCAATGGCTGCAACATTAATGCATCAATACCCTTGGTCAGCAGGTTTTCCACCTGCCCCAGCTGTTTCGTTGCATCTCCATCGGCTGATTCGTAGTAAACTTCCTTAACCTGGTCTGCATATTTGATGTCAAAGGAATACTTTAGATGGTTCATCAAAGAAGCGGCCCAGTCATTTGTCGGTCCCTCGTACGCAACGCCAATCACGTATTTTTTCTCTGTAGGATCTTCTCCCGCCTCCTCCCCGGGACCGCATTATGCAAGCAGGAATACCCCCATAACCCCAATTAGCAATAAAACAACCAGCCTTCTCATTTTCTTCCTCCTTTTTTGTTTTTTGTGGTAATACCTACCGCCTACTGCCTCCCAATTAGATTTTGTAAAGAGATCTTCTTGCTTAGAGAACCGATAAAAATAGTGGCAATTAGTACTAAACCGGAAAAAATGTGCTGGTATGAAGCAGGCAAACCAAGCAATATCACAAAATTGACTATGATAGTCATTAATAATGCCCCGCCAATGGCTCCAATCACTGACCCCCTGCCACCTCCAAGGTAATTTCCACCGATAACCGCTGCAATTAGACTGTTAAAACTCATTCCGGCGCCTATCCATCTATCTGCATAACCTATATACCCGGAGATTATTATAGAAGCCAGGACAGCCATAACGCCGCTGATAATATAACTGAAAACAACCGTTCGGTGAGACCTTATTCCTGAATATACAGATGTCGTAAAGCTTGTCCCCACAGCAATAAGTTTTCTTCCATAAACGTGTTTATTAAGGATAACACCCGCGATAATTGCAACAAGAAGAAGGACAATGACCGCATTAGGTATATTGAGCGTTTTATCTCTTCCGAAAAATCTAATAAGCTCCGGTACGTGTCCTGCTGACTCTATTCCAACCCAAATCATCCTTATACCGGTAATAATACTGCCGGTAAAAAGAGTGGTTAGAAAGGGCTGCACATTAAATCGAATTACAAGGATACCGTTTATCAACCCTGCAAAGGCTCCGAAAATGAAAGCAGCTATTAACCCATAAATCAACCCGGCATCTCCAAAATTGTTATACCCATACATAAAAATTGTGATTGCCATCTGCAGGATGGACTCGACTGATAAATCCACGCCCCCGCCAATAATGACAAACAACTGGCCAATGGTTAAGATACCCAGAGATGAAGCCTGTCTCAACATGGCCAGCAAGTTATTGGGAGCAACAAAACTTGGGCTGAAGAGGGCTGAAATCACCAATATGGAAGCCAGTATGAGGAAAACTCCAGTATGTTTGTTGATGTAACTAACCTTGTTTCTCTTCATCATTTTTCCACATTGTAAAAGGTATTTTTATATGGTAAGATTGTACGGGTATAATAACATAAACAAATGTTCATGTCAACGCTTATTTTTTGTTTTTTCAACTATTGTTGAAATAAAAAAAGAGTCCGGTATAATATTGTAAACCGGTGCATCGCCAAATCCTGGAACTCCAGGAGTCCGGTGGCCGTTAAAGATATTTGAAGAGAAGGAAATTTAAAACTTTGATGAAAAACCCGGAGGCTACTATGTACCAAAAAAATTCTGCCATAAAAGGAACCCAATTACTGCAAAGGACTTTTCAAATAGTTGAATTAATAGCAAGGCATCCTAAAGGCCTGGTTTTATCTGAAATTAGTCAAAAAACCAGTTTACCTATAAGCACTGTCCATAGGATCCTCAGTTTCCTGAACCATCATGACTATATACGAAATGATAAAGAAACCGGTTTTTATTACATAGGTCCAAAGTTCGCGTTATTCTCCTCAATATTTGTACAAAGTTTTGATTTCTTAAAAGAGATCCGGCCCGGCTTGGAAATCATAAACAAAGAGTTTGATGAGACGGTTCATCTGGGCATACTGAACAGTACGCGTACAGGTGTTGTATATATAGATAAGATCGAATCATCTCGTGTAGTGAGGATGTTTTCAATAGTCGGCCAAACAGTGCCGATACATTGTACGGCTTTGGGGAAATCCCTCATTGCTGCTTTGCCGGATCATGAAATCGAGGTAATTCTTGAAAACTACAGATTTAAAAAATATACGGAGAATACAATAACTACCAGGCTGGAGTTTTTAGAAGAGATAGGTAAGGTTCGGCGGTTGGGATACGCCGTAGACAACAAAGAGCATGAAAAGAATATCATCTGCTACGGTAAGTCTTTGCATAACCCCATAAACCCCATAAATAAGAATTTCGTAGCAATAAGCATATCCATACCAGATTACCGCTTCGATAAAAAAGATATCGATAAAATTATTACATCTCTCGATAATGCCGTTAACCGGTTCGAGTCAAAACTGGCAATTAGCCGCGCCTGAACCTATTTTCTGTGCAATATGCTGTTTGGCAGCTCCATACACTAACAAATAGACGGGTGATTTGGCCGTGTTTCCGCTCAAATACGAAGGAGATATTTACCGTCCTCCCAGTGAGGCAAGGAGCCTGATCCTGCAGGCGACAGTGGGGTGCTCGCATAACCGGTGCACCTTTTGCGCCATGTATAAACAGAAAAAGTTTCGAGAGCTCGGACTGGAAGAGCTGAAAGAGGAAATTTACGCCGCAGGCCGGGTTTGGCCACAGACCAGGCGCGTCTTCCTGGCTGACGGAAATGCCCTGACCCTGGCCACCGAAAAGCTGCGCTCCATCCTGCAGCATTTGAATACAGCCTTTCCAAGCCTGGAGCGGGTAGCGGTTTACGCCAATCCCCAAGATCTGCTTCAAAAAGAGATTGTTGAACTGGTGGAGCTGCGCAGCCTTAAGCTGAGGATGATCTATTTGGGAGTCGAAAGTGGAAGCAGCTCTGTGCTGCAAGCCGTGAAGAAGGGAGCTTCACCCGGGGAGATCGCCCGCGGTTCGGCGCGAGTTAAAAGGGCGGGAATTCCGCTATCCGTAACCGTGATTAACGGCCTGGCCGGTCTCGAAGGAACGGAAGAGCATGCCCGCGAGAGCGCCCGGCTGTTAAATGAAATTGATCCCGACTACCTGGGTTTGCTCAGCCTGATGATTATTCCTGGAACAAGCCTCTACCGCGAAATTAAAGCGGGCCGTATCACCCCTCTTGGCCCTTGGGATATGATCCGGGAAATCAGGGTGATGGTGGAACTTTTATCCTTGAGCAACTGCGTCTTCAGGGCCAATCATGCTTCCAATTATTTGCCGCTGAAAGCAATTTTATCCCGGGATCGGGAACCTTTACTGGCAGCCCTCGACGAGCTGCTGAAAAGAAGGGCACCCGGCATACTGCGGAGTGAGCATCACCGGATGCTCTAGCGCCTTGTCCCATATTCTGATATGTAATGTATGCTCCGCCAGGATTGTGGGGGCGGCTCATTAGCCGCCCAATAAATACACCGCTCATAGAGCAAAAGGCCTTTTCTGCATAAACTCCTGAGCCTCGCTGGCGATGATGGTGGCGCTGTACGAGATAGTTGACTGCGATAACAGGCTCGGTTCGAGCCGGGCATGCCCGGCCCCTACAACTGGCAACAAGACTGTAGCCAGTAAAACTGTTGTCCCTGCATCATCGACTTATTGCTTCTATCTTCTTGCTTCTGCTGCCGCCGAGCAACAACTAGCGGGCGGG
>DUVO01000131.1 GCA_012841005.1 Bacillota bacterium
AAACCAGAGGCCTTTGTGGCAGCTGTCAAGGAGCATGGAGCCGATATTCTAGCCCTGTCCGCCCTCCTCACCACCACCATGCCCGCCTTCAAGGTTGTGCTGGATGCCTTGGAGGAAGCGGGTCTCAGGTCCCGGGTGAAGGTGATGGTAGGGGGAGCACCGGTAACCGCCGATTATGCCAGCAAGGTGGGCGCCGATGCCTATGCCGAAGATGCTCCCACCGCAGTGAAAACTGCCCGGAGTCTGGTCAGCTAAGTAAGAAAGAGGATGGAATCCCCCGCTGTTCCCTTGAGCAGCTCAATGAGAAGGTTCCCGAAGGGGGGGAGCATCATCAAAACGGCCTGGGGCAGGATCACCCGTGCCATTATTTGGATCGGGGTCATATTGAGGGCAATACCCGCCTCCGTCTGGTGCTTGGGAATGGCCAAAATGGAACTGCGCACGATTTCTGAACCATAGGCGCCGTAATTCAGGCCCAATACCAGTACCCCGGTCTGCATGGCTGTCAATTCCAGATTGAAGAAGGGCAGGACATAATAGACCCAAAACAGCTGGACAAGCACTGAAGTCCCGCGAAAGACTTCCACATAAAAACCGGAGAGGGACCGCAGCAGCCGGTATTTTGCCAGCCGGGCAAATCCGGCCAGAAAGGAGGCAATTACGGCAAGTATTGATGCCATGATTGTTAGTTGAACGGTGATCCCGACCCCACGCCAGAGGGGAGGGATAAGATCGAAAGGAGGGCTGATGTTGTCCACGCTCCTTTACTAGTGTTATAGTTGGCCAAATATTATCGGCCTTAAACTCCTGGTTGCTTCCGGCCTGCTGGGGGTGCTTGTCCCCGAGCTGTTCCGGGGACAAGGCGTGGAACAGAGTTTTATCCATCCTGATGATGTCCTGACCCACAATCTGCGCACTTGCTCCCTGATCAAGCCATTGCTCCATCTGAGGCTGGCCGGTCTGCTCCACGATGTGGGCAAACCCGGTTACCATGTGGAGGACCCACAGGTGGGGCGCCGTTTTCCCGACCATAGCCGCCGCTCGGCGGCATTGGTTCCAGTAATTCTAGGCCGCTTTGCTTACAGCTCCCAAATGGTGGACCGGGTAAAATTCCTGGTGGAAAACCATATGTTCGTCTGGGTGCCCCACCACGGCTTGGACCCTATCCGGGAGCTCATTGCCAGGGTGGGAAGGGAGAATGCTGAGGATCTCATTGAATTGGTCACCAGCAACCGGGCGGCCATCTGGGGAAACAGGATTAAGGGAAGTAACAGGGCCCTTTGGAAGGCACTGGCCCTGGCGATGAAGGAATAAACAGGGGACGGTCTTCTGTTTGGGGGAGCCGTCCCTGGGTCTTTCACACTATAGATGAGTCCCGGAATCTAATCCGGGGCTTTACTTTTCCCGCCGGGGATGACTACCAATTGGGGGCGTAGGACTAGCGACTGGAGCCAGTGGAGGAAGGGGTGAATCAGGTTGCTGTCGGGGGAAGTGAAGATATGGCAGTGGGGAGGGTTTGCCCTTTCCCATCCTTCAAAGTAGGTGACATCCCGCTTTTCGGCGGTAAGCACCCAGACATCTACCGGACCGTCCTCGAGGCAGTTGACGATAAAACTGGGCGGTCCCAGATTGTGTTTTACAACCTGCATGGTTTCCCAGCCCCGCTCCCTGCACAGGGTGGGAACCCAGCTATAAAAACTGGAAGCTGATATACACGCCTTCGTGACCAATTCCCGGGCCTGTGTTCCCCTACATACTTTATAGGGCAGGCCCCACCGTCTTGCCATCAGGGACCCTCCCCGGGAATAAAGCTTCCCTGTTATCTTATGCCCGGGGAGGATCGATTATGCAGATGGCGGTACCGATACAGGTAATCAAAAGCCTCCGGGACCGCACCCGGGGCATTCCGGCCCTAAGGGTGCGGGAAGTTGTGGGCCGGCCCCTGGGTTTTGCCGGGGGTATTTGGAATTTGCCCCCCGACCAGTTTGTCCTCCTGCGGCAGGAATTGGAAGGGCATATTGCCCAGGAGGAAAGTCTCGGCTTTAACATTGGATTGTTTAGGGGGAAAGGTGTTTCCACCTTAATTTGCTGAAGTGGGTGTATAAGGGTAACAATTGCCAATTAGTAGAAAAGGTCTGTAAATAACCTGGGAAAAGTACCGATTCCAATTGAATTATCCTGGCCCAGATGGTATAATAAAGCATCGTCCTGGTATAACGGCTGTGAAATCGGATAAACCTTACTCCCTGAGTCGGGAATACCTCCGTCCTCCAAGCCGAGCCAGTTTTAAGACGAAATCCAGCCTTGCGGCGAAGAGAGAAGGGGGTTGACCAGATGTTCGAGGACAAAACACTAACCTGTCGGGAGTGTGGTCAGGAATTTGTGTTCACTGCCGGTGAACAGGAGTTCTATGCCGAAAAAGGCTTCGAGAATGAACCTGGCCGGTGCCCCGAGTGCCGGGCGGCACGGAAGCAAAACAGCCGTCGCGGTCAAAGGGAAATGTTCCCTGCTGTTTGTGCAGCTTGCGGGAAGGAAACCCAGGTTCCATTCCGTCCTACCGGAGAAAGACCTGTTTATTGCAGCGAATGTTTCCGGGAAAGAAGACAAGGATAAGTGGTGTTGCTGAAGGGTCGAGCTGATGAGCTCGGCCCTTTTTAATATCTTGCAGGGGAAGATGCTGTCCTGGCTTATACCAGGGCAAATACCTCCAGGGCCCAGGCGGCACCTTCTTTTACCGGACGGGGCGGAGGAAAACCCCGGCCGTCAAACACTGAGACACCGTCTTCCTTGACCAGGATCCCGGTCCTGGCCCACTTGAGCATGGGGATGTCGGTTTCCCCGTCACCGGCGGCCAGGACTGCAGCGGCCGGGATCTTCAGGTCTGCAGCAACAAATTCCAGGGCCTTGGCCTTATCTACCTCTTCCCCATTGATCTCCAACCACAAGGGGAGGGAAAGGCCGTAATTGAGTTGATGAAGGTTGGACGGCCAGTTCTCCATACTCTGCCGGACATGTACCGGATCCTGCCCTGATACCATTATCTTCAATACCTGTTCCCGGGGGAGCTGGCCCCAGTCCTGCACCAACCGCCGGTTATGTAACCCAAAGCTATTGATATCCCGCAGGACCCGTTTTTGATCGCGGTCCCTGTGTGGGATAAAAATATGGACCAGATCGTCAGCGGTAAATACTATAGTGAGATCCTGGATACGGCAGTAATCCAACAGCACCTTTGTGTCTTTGGTAGGAATAGCCTCTTGCCATATGACTTCCCCTTGGGCCGTTGTAATAAGGGCACCATTGTCCAGGATTAAAGGGTCCACCAGATCCAGGTCCTTTACCAGATGCTTTACGCCGTGATAAGCACGTCCGGTTGCCAGGACGATATGGATCCCCCTTGCCCGTGCCCGGCGAATGGCTGCTGCCGTCCGGGGGAACAGGATTCCGTCTTTATCCACCAGTGTGCCATCAAAACATCAAAGGCCGCCAGTTTTATTGAGCTGGACATCGGCGCAACCCTCCCTCTGCGGGGGTTTACTTGCTTCTGCTTAATAATTCGCCCCTGCCGGCGGTAATCCTGTCCTTGAAAACAAATTCCCAATCTGACCGCGGAATATTTGTCGGTCTGCCAGTATATACTGAGAGAAGTATCAGGATATCTAAGGGCTCTCCCTTATCTAATCGTTCCCAAGGGGGAGAACTTGCCCATTGAAGACAAAAATGCTAAAGATTGGTAGGGATATTTATTTCCCTCCCGAAATATACTGTTAAGGTTTTTGCTCCGAAAATGTAATGGGGGTGGAAGGGGCATGGGCAGAAAGGAGGAAAGGTTTGTGACACAGGATGAGCTGGGGCGTACGAAGGTGGCGGAAGAAGTTGTGGCAATTATCGCTGGGCTGGCTGCAACGGAGATCGAAGGTGTGGTGGGAATGAGCGGCGGTATCGTCAGTGGAATCGCGGAGCGGTTGGGCAGAAAGGACCTGACCCGGGGTGTGAAGGTGGAGGTGGGGGAAGAGGAGGTGGCGGTTGATCTCTTCCTCATTACCCAGTTTGGGATGTCCATCCCCGAGATTGCCCGGAGGGTGAAGGAAAACGTAAAGGAAAAGATCGAGGCGATGACGGGACTAGAGGTAGTCCAGGTGAACATCAATGTGCAAGGGGTGCACATGGATCCCAAGCAGGCGGAGGAATAAAAGAAAAGAGAAAAAACCTTCCCCCGTATCCTATGGGGGAAGATTTTTGTTTGATTGGGTTGCGAGGCAGGATATGGATGGTAGGACAGGGAATTATTCGCAGGGGAAAAAGATAAATTGCTGAAGGGATGCAAGGGAAGTCAGTATGGCAGGTGGAGGCATATGATGATGGAGGGGATCAGGGGGGTTACAACAACACTGGACCTACCCCTGGAGGGGGTTCCCGTGCGGTTTCGGACTGGGCAGCTCCTCCGGGCCAGGGTGCTGGAGGCCGACGGGCAGGAAACAATACTGCTCCTGGCGGGGCGGAGATTGCGGGTGCGCACCAAGGTGCCCCTGAACCGGGGGCAGGATTTACAGCTCCAGGTCCAGGGGAGGGAGCAGGGGG
>DUVO01000170.1 GCA_012841005.1 Bacillota bacterium
AGTGAGCCCCCGCTTCCCCCGCTTCTCTACGTTCCTCCTGTTTTCGCTTCTCGCCCTGGTAGCCCTCCCCGCTCCGGTCGCGGCGCTCTCCCTCCAGTTCCAGGACTCCGGCCTCAGCACCCAGAACATAGATGTATTCGGCCCGGACGGCGAATATATCGAGACCGTCAATACGTCCAGCGTCCTCCAGGTCAACGGCACCGATGGCCCCTACACGCTGAAGCTCCGGCCAGCCCTCGTCAACCAGGACCCCGGCACGCTCCTGCAGGACTTGCTCAACCTCCTCAAAAATAACGTCTTAATTATTGCACTGATCCTCGTCGGGATCTTCGTCCTCGCCCGGAGGCGCTGACCATGCCCACCCACCTGCGCACTCCGCCCGTATCCATCCATCTCTGGGCGTTGGTAATCGTTGCGCTGTTACTATTCACACCGGCGGTATCGGCGGAAGTGCTTATAGACGAAGGAAGCAATTATGCTACCTTTGATCTGGAATCAGCGGCTGGGACTTATGCGGGAACACCGCACGAAATCGGTATTTATAATATACAAGACTGGGACGGTTTATATTTCGTCTATGTTAAAGTCAGCGGTGGTGGTAATGCGGGAATATTGAAGGCAAACCCGTCATACAGTTCAGCCGTGACCTTAAAAATAGGAAGTGATGTCGTAGGAAGTGGAACTGCACATTATAATGCTCTCTTTAATAGTGCAGGTGATGTTGCAGGCGTGCAAATCTGGTTGGAGATTGATAGTTGGCACCCTACAGGTTATATCGGCACGCAAACCGTAACTATTCATTCCGACTCGACACTCTTTAACGGTATCATATTGTCTGGTTCAGGCTCCTACCCTGCGTTTCTTAGAGTTTCTCCAGAGCGACCGATAGGGATTAGAAGTTCCTTTGAAAATAGCCTAGTTAAAGGCACTCATATAGCGCGGTCACATTATCATTGGGAAAACGTCATTGATATTAATGACGAATTTGTTTCCTTAACTCGTAATTTGGATGGTAATACTTACACATCTACTCTTCAAATAACGTCGGATTCAGGTTATTTTGTGGATACTTCACCCAATGATATTGATGTTCCTTATATTGGGAGTGGAACGTGGAACGTAACTAATCCCAACGGTCGCATATATTCAGGTATATTAGGATCTGACGCTCCCGGCACTCCCACCAACCCCATCGTCACCGTCTACGTCCGAAATTCCCAGACCGGCGCCCTCCTCGCCGGCGCCCACATCCTCATCGAGGGCACCCCCGGCGTGGACAACTGGACCGAGTACGTCAACACTACCCTCCCCTCCGGCACGGGCTCGTACAGCCTCCCCGGAATGCCGTACCAGTTCAGGATTCTGGCCGAGTCGCCCGGATACACCTCGACAGGTTACCAGTATTTCCGCGCAGGGGATACTGTAATCGTCGATATGGAGCCGTACATTGACGCTCCGACCAACGAGAGCAACACATTCTTGGAGTTTTACATCCGGGATCTCAACGCAAACCCGCTCGGCGGCGCAACCGTCGCCGTGGACGGGCAGTGGCTGTATAGCAATAACAACGGCTACGCCCGGTTCGAGGTCTCGAAAAACGCCACATACCCGTACACCGTCCGAAAATCGGGCTACATGACGATCAGCGGCACCGCCACCGTCGCCGACGGCCCACGATACGTCGTCAATGTCGTCCTCGGCCCCGGCACCGTCCCCACCAACCCCCCCGCCACGGACCCCGGCGGCCCGGGCGCCACCCCCACCCCGGACCGGCGCACCAACGAGGAGAAAGGGCAGGCTGTCATAGACATGATCGCCGATAACGCGGAGGGCATCGGGGCGCTGGCGCTGATCTGCCTGCTTATGGGCCTGCTCAAACTCATGGTGAAGTGGTGATGTCGATGATGTCGATGAAACGCGTTCCTCTCATCGCCCTGCTCCTCGCGGCCATGCTCGTCGCACCTGCGGCGGCCGTAACCATCGTGAACCTGCCCGATAGCGTAACGACCGCATACAATGAATGGACGCGTCAAATTGATTTCAACGCCTACGACCCCGCCGGCGCTGTAATCGGGGAGCTGCACATAACCCTCAACCCCGACACCATCACAGAATTTACTCTGTACGACTACGGGGGCACCGTCACCGGCGAAATTAACCGGACCTCAACCGGCCCGACCTCCGAGATCGTAACCTACAGAATAGGAGACCAGACCGCCGGCCCGTATGAGCAGTCTACCTGGTTGGGCCTCGGCGC
>DUVO01000301.1 GCA_012841005.1 Bacillota bacterium
ACGATGACATCACTGTAGACTATCTCTCCTTCCAGGAGGCAGCCGACAACCTGCGGGACGGCCATATCGATGCCGCTTTCATTACTGCCGGGTTCCCCACCAGTGCCATTACTGAGATCACCTTGACCAGTGATGTGAAGCTGATACCAGTAGCAGAAGATAAGATCAATGCCATCCGGGACAAATATCCCTACTACACCGGCGTGGTGATTCCTGCGGGGACCTACAGCAACCAGGATGAAGATATCAATACCGTGGCAGTTATGGCCATGCTGGTTGTACCGGATGATCTTGATGAGGAACTGGCCTACAAGATGACCAAGGCCCTCTTTGAGAATCTGGATGAACTGAAAGCTGCCCACGACCGGGGCGGCGACCTGAGCCTGGAAACAGCCCTTGATGGGATGTCCTTACCCCTCCACCCGGGTGTGGAGAAATACTATGATGAGGTAATGTAAGGAGGTGCCGGGCATTGGGGGAAACCCCAATGCCCGGAAATTGTGAAAAGGTCACTTTACCTTCTGGCCTTGGTTCTGTTCTGTGGCTATTTGTTGCAGCCGGTGACCTGTTTGTTGGTGAATGAAGTGGAAAGCGGTAAAATTTTGGTGGTGCAGCGGGTGGAGAAGGGGGAGGAGTTTACCCTGATTTACACCCATTCGGTTCACAAGTCCCCTGTCGTGGAGGTTTTTTCCGTGGACCCCGAACTGGGGCTCGTACTCAAAAAGACGGGATTCCGCGATTATGGCGTGGGTATTCCTTATTCTACACCTTATGATTTTAACATGGATAAAGATGATTTTTTTTGGATAGAAAATATTAACGAACCCTTGGGCAGTTTCACCATGCGAGTGCAGGAGATTCCCAATCAGCGTTTAGTTTTCGGGGAGAAGATAATTAACCTGCTGGACAAGACCCGGTCTGGAACCCTGGTACGGGTTGAACCTGTTTCTGGGTCACGGTTGAAATTGTGGTTAAAGGAGAGGTTTTGATGGCAAGGGGAAAAAATGGAGAATTACCGGTAGAAGAACTGTTACAGAAGTATGATAGCGAAACTTCTCGCTTGCGTAATCCGGCTGGGATCGCGGCCGCCCTTATTTTTATCATTGCGGTGGCGATGGCTGTGTTTCACCTTTATACGGCTGGGTTCGGGATATTGCAGGCCATGAAGCAGCGGGCAGTGCATATCAGTTTCGCTTTTATCCTGGTTTTTCTTCTCTATCCAATGACCAAGAAGGGGGACAAGAGCAGGATTCCCTTCTATGATTACCTGCTGGCAGCACTTGGTGTTTCCGTAGGCATCTATATTCTTGCCAATTATAATCAATTGGTTTTGCGAGCTGGTGCTCCGACTCAGATGGACCTGGTGATGGGCTTTTTAGCTATCCTGTTGGTCCTGGAGGCAACCCGGCGCTCTGTTGGTCCGGAATTACCTATCGTTGCTATAATATTCCTCCTATACGCCTATTTGGGTCCCTACATGCCGGGAATGCTTGCCCACAGGGG
>DUVO01000145.1 GCA_012841005.1 Bacillota bacterium
AAAACCTGGCCTGGATAACACGCCTGGATTACTGGGGACAGGAAAAGATCCTGGTGGGCAGTTTAAAACCCAGGATAAAGCTTGTTCCCTGGACCGATTTTTCCCCCCTTCCCCTAACGGCAGTAGTCCTGGCAGCCGGTGCCTCCCAACGCCTGGGAGGACGAAATAAATTGCTCTTACCCTGGCAGGGAAAAACAGTAATCCGCCAGGTGGTAGAAAATACCCTGGCAGCGGTAGCAGAAGTTATTGTAATAACCGGATACCAGGCAAAAAAAGTGCAGGAGGCCTTAAAGGGACTACCGATAAAAATAGCCCACAACCCCAACTACCCTGAGGGCCAGGCCACCAGTTTGCGGCTAGGACTGCAGGCTGTAGATCCGGATAAAACCCGGGGGATAATGTTTGTCCTGGGTGACCAGCCCCTGGTCCCCTCCGGCCTCCTCAAGACCTTGATCCTGGCCTTTACAATTGAAGAGCCCCTGGCACTATACCCTCTTTACAAGGGCAAGCGGGGCAATCCCGTGCTCTTTGACCGGCGCACCTTCCCCGCCCTGGCCGAGGCGGCCGGGGATCAAGGGGGCCGGCAGGTCCTGGACCGGCTGGGGGAAACTGTCCGGGGAATAGAGACTATTTGCCCCGGGGTAATCCAGGATATAGATACGCCAGAGGACCTGGAATACTTTAAAGAGTTTTTATACTAATCAAGCCCAGCGAGTAGAACCTTGAATTTAATATATAAGCAAATACCTTGGCAAGGAGTAGGTTTTATGAAAATTGCCAGTAAACTATGGCTCGAAAGGAATGGGGAAAAGGTCTTCGGCGACGGGCCCCTGGATATCCTGAGGCGGGTGGAACGCCTGGGTTCCTTGCGCCAGGCGGCGGCTGAAATAAATATGTCCTACAGCCAGGCCTGGGATTTAATAAGGGGCCTTGAGGAAAAACTCGGTTTTGCCCTGCTGGAGAGCCAGACCGGGGGAAAGGCCGGCGGCGGCTCTACCCTAACACCTGCAGCCCGGGACCTGGTTGAACGCTATACCCTCTTCCGCCAGGAGGCAAGCTTAGAGTTGGAACGGATCTTTTCCCGCTACTTTGGCGATTTTTCCCGCTAGCGGCAAGCTAGAGCCACAACCATTGCCCCAGAGCCGGGAAGGGCAGGCAGATCCGGTCATGCACTGGGAACGACAAAGGGCCTGCCGCCTGCCGAGGAAACCCTTATTTCGAGCCCATAGAGTTCACTCAGATTCTCAGCTGACAGGACCTTTTCCGGTGGCCCGGCCGCCAGGACCCGCCCCCCCTTCAACAGGATAGAGTGGTCCGCATACTGCAGCGCCAGATTGGGGTCATGGAGGGCAACAAGGACACCGGTTCCCTGCCGGGTCATGCCTTTAATTACTGATAAGACCTGCTGCTGGTTGCGATAATCAAGGTGGGAAGTGGGCTCATCCAGGAGAAGGTACATGGCCTCCTGGGCCAGGGCCCGGGCAATAAAAACCAGTTGCTTCTCACCCCCGCTCAGATGCAGGTAGCTCCGTTGGGCGAAGCCCTCCAACCCCACCTGGACCAGTGCCCTTTCCACAGCGAGGGCATCGGACTCCCTGCATTTCCCGTGGTCCAAATGGGGATTCCTCCCCATCAGGACCATCTCCCGCACAGTATAAGGAAAAACACCCCGGTGCTCCTGGGGTACAAGGGCAAGGAGCCGGGCCAACTCCCGGCGCGAAAGTTGAGAGAGATTGTGCCCGTCAATACTAATCTGTCCGGCACTGGGACAGATAAAGCCCAGGAAGGCCCGGAGCAAGGTTGTTTTCCCCGCACCGTTGGGCCCCAGGATGGCACAGAACTGGCCCCGGTTCACAGTGAGATCGACATCCTGTAGAACCGGTTTTCTTCCCCGCATTACAGTCAAAGCTTCAGCTGCCAAAACCACCGCTCTCACCCCCCCTGGACAAGGGACCCCACAGTAAAAGGTAAGCAAACATGGGGGCCCCAAATAAAGCCGTCAGTATACCCACCGGGATCTCCGCCGGCGTCAGGGTCCGGGCTAGGTTATCAACCAAAAGGAGGAATCCGCCTCCCATAGCGATGGACATAGGGAGTGAGCGCTGGTGATTGGCCCCGACCAGGATCCTGGCCATATGGGGGATTACCAGGCCAACCCAGGGTATAACTCCCCCCACGCTGACGCAAGTGGCAACCAGGAGGGTTCCCAGGCTGATCAAGGCCTTGCGCAAAACCGCCACATTGACACCAAGGGAAATCGCCTCCTCGTCACCTAATGACATTATATTAACTTTCCAGCCTAAGGCTAAAAGCAGAGCAAGGCCTGGTAAGACGATAAAGAGCAGACCCACAACCTGGGGCCAGGTGGCCCGGTGCAGCCCCCCCATGAGCCAAAAGACAATAGCCGGAAGCTGTTCCATCGGATCAGCCATGTATTTGAGGAGGGAGAGGGCCGCGGAAAAGAAGGCGGAAACAATGATCCCCGAGAGCAGCAGGGAAACTACCTGATTTCCCCGGACTGTGCCGGCCAGCAGGAGAACCATAAACACAGACAGCAAACCAAAGAGGAAGGCCAGACCCCACACCGGAAGGGAAAGGCGGGGGGAAAGGACAATGGCCAGGGCCGCCCCGAAGGAACTCCCTGCCGCCACTCCCAGGACATCGGGGGAGGCAAGGGGATTGCGAAATATCCCTTGAAAAAGACAACCCACACCCGCCAGGGCCCCTCCCACC
>DUVO01000104.1 GCA_012841005.1 Bacillota bacterium
TGCCGTAAGGCGCAAATGGAGCTCATTCTCCTTGGCCAGGGTTGCCAGCGTTGGATTAGATTGGTTTTCCAGTAATTCCTGCAGCAAGGTTTCCAACTGGGACTCACCAACACCATACAGTTTTAACAACCGGGATTTAATAACCTCCCGCTGCCCACTGAGTAGGTTTTCCAGGCGAGGCACAACCTCCTTTTCGAACATTGGTACCATTTCGAAGGGAGGTCCGGGGAGCAAGACGACAGCCTTGCCCTCCTGTACCAAAAACATCCCGGCTGCAGTGCCATTGGGATTTGGCAATATCTGGGCACCAGCAGGAAAGTAGGCCTGCTTCCTATTATTCTCAGTCATCTCCCGTCCCCGGCTGGCAAAATAGTTCCGCAAAGCGGTTAAAACATCATGGTCGAGTACCAATTCCAGCCCTAAAAAGTCAGCGACAGTCTCCCTGGTTAAATCGTCCATGGTAGGACCTAGGCCGCCCGTTAGAATAATCAGTTCGGAACGCTGCCAGCTCTGGGCAAAAACTTCCCGTAAACGGGCTGCATTATCACCGACGGTGGTAGTGTAATAAACATCGATGCCCAATTCGGCCAATCTTTGGCTGATAAAAGAGGCATTAGTGTTAACAATTTGCCCCAATAAGAGCTCCGTTCCAACGGAAATTATTTCACCCTTCATTTAGCCATCGCCCTCTCCTGGTAGATAATCACCGGGAAACCCGGAACTTGTTTTTAAATCCAGTATTAAATTTTCGTCAAAGTGTGGCCAAGAACCTGCCTCCTATTGGAAAAGTACAGAGATAATTCCCCTGCTTAAAGCCCATCCCTTTAGAGAAAAAGCAGTAACAACCCGCTCTCTGCCTGGTTGTCACTGCCTTTGTTACGCCAGGTGAGCCTTTGTCTGGGGCTTGTCCTCACCAGCGATAATTTGCCGCAGCCTTTCTCCCGATAGCTTCTCTTCCCGCAAGAGCTCCTGGCTGATGCAGCGTATTATTTCGATCTTGTCCTGCAATTCCTCTCTAACAAGCTCCTCTTGAACTCGCAGAATCTGGGCCACGGCCCGGTGCAACAGGTTCTGGGGCAAACTGTCGGGATCAACAATCCCCAGTTCTGACATCCCGGCAAATACCATCCCTTTGGCCAGCTGGGCCGCCTCGGCAAAATCACTGCTGGCCCCGGTACTCCTGCTGCAGAAAAGGATTTCTTCCGCAATTGCACCGGCTATTAAAACCTGGATTTTTTCTTCCAACTGGCGGCGCGTCTGCAGATAAGAATCGGCTTCCGGCACCTCCCGCATATATCCCAGGGCACTGCCCCGGGGTATGATGGTAACAGTCGAGACAGAACCCCGCCTTACCCTCTCAGAAACAATGGCATGCCCTATTTCATGAACAGCTACCCGTTTTAAGTCATCTTTACTGGGTTGCCTGTCCATCTTTTCTCCCAGCATAACCTTATCAATGGCCTCGATAAAATGCTCCTGCTTCAGTATTTTCTCTTGTCCCCGGAAGGCAAGAATAGCCGCCTCATTAGCCAGACTTTCCAGATGGGCCCCGGAAAAACCAAAGGTCTGGCAGGCGATACTTTCCAGGTTTACATCAGGAGCCATGGGCTTATTGGCCGTGTGAAGTTTAAGTATTTGCAAACGCCCATCTTTATCAGGTAATTCAACCTGTATAATCCGGTCGAAGCGTCCCGGACGCAATAAGGCCGCGTCCAGCAGATCAACCCTGTTGGTCGCCCCTATGACCAAGACACGGACCTCATCATTGGCTGTTATACCATCCATCTCCACCAGCAGCTGATTCAAGGTTTGATCATATTCCAGATGGCCGAAATTTTGACCCCGCTTTCCTCCCAACACATCGATTTCGTCGATAAAGATGGTCGCATTTTTCCGGTTGTCCCGTCGGGCCAGTTCCCGGGCCTGCTGAAAAAGTTCACGGACACGTTGTGCTCCTACACCGGCGTACATCTCAACAAACTCACTTCCCGCTGTGGCTATAAAACTGGCTCCAGTATAGGCGGCAGCAGCCTTAGCCAAAAGGGTTTTCCCGGTTCCCGGCGGTCCTGCCAGTAAGATGCCCTTTAAGGGCCTGATCCCCAGCTGCTCTGCAGTAGAACTATCCTTTATAAACTCCAGAGCTTCTATAATCTCCTTTTTCGCATTTTCCTGCCCACCGATATCGGCAAAGGTGATCCCCCTGGTCTTTGGCGAAATCTGGCCTTGAAACCCCTTATTAATCACCTTCAGGCCGGAAAGGTTATAAAGCAAGTAGCATAAAGCACCCAGAAAGAGAAGGGGCAGTAGGTTAACACCCTGCAGGGCAAGAAAAATCAGCGCGGCAATGGCAACACCAATAGTGATCTCCTTAATCAACCTCCAGCCTCCCCCTTTCCGGTTTTCTTTCTCTGGACACAACTTCATAGAGGTAGAAGCCGTCCTGCTCGAACTGCAGATAGACCCGTTCACTGTCAACGGTAACCCGGTAATCCTTTATCCCATAAGTTCGTGCCTCTTCCTCGACCTTCTCTGCCAGGTACATAAAATTGCCCCTGGCAATGGCTTCATATACGGCATAATGGACCCGGTGATAGACCTCTTCCAAATCCTTGTTGCGGTAATCCTTCAGAATAATAGCATAGGCTTCCTTCCCGAGCCTTTTTCTTAGTTTGCCATCAATTTCGCCATAGACCTTCGCTAAATCTTTTCCCCCTGCCACCTGGAAGGCAAATATTTTTCCTTCCTCAGCGGGTAAAACCTGTACCCCTTCTACTCCCTCTATGGCCCCTACCTCCCTCAGTAAGGGGTCCAGGACAAAGTAGCGCCGGTACAAAGACTGCCCGGCAAAAAACAGGACAAAAGATAACAGGGCAGCTATGAAAATAATTCCCACCCGTAAACCTTTAAAATTCATCTGTACCTCCCTATTCCTCGGCAATTATATGCCCTATTATACCATATATTAACTGGACCAGGCTGATGTAATCTTTGGCAACCGGCACCCTGGGAAGCACCGCCCTACCACTGCCTGATGAGACGAAATCGCTGACAAAAAAAGTGGGTGCGTCCACCCATTTTTCTGAATCCCCGAAATCTTCCCCGCTTGGTGCAGGTCGAATCACCTTTTCCTGACAGGGATATAAAGGTATAGAGGAAACAGCAGCAAGATACCCCCCGCCCGGCCTTTACTATTAATTACGAGCAATAATCAAATTCCGTGCTTTAATAAAATAATCGGCTCCAGAGAGGATAGTAAAAAAGACTGCCGCCACAAGGGTGATACTTCCGACGGGAATCTCAAGCAGTCTAAAGGGATAATCCTGCACGAGAATCGCCATTATTGCCATAATCTGGAAAACAGTCTTCAGCTTACCCAGCTTACTGGCTGCAATGACTATACCCTCAGAAGCAGCAATCACCCTGAGCCCGGTTACCGCAAATTCCCGCCCAATTATGATCATAGCCACCCACGCCCCAAGGCGACCCAGTTCCACCAAGCTCAGGAGGGCAGCGGTAACCAACAGCTTATCGGCCAAGGGATCGATAAACTTGCCAAACTTGGTTACCTCTTTCCGTTTCCTGGCAATATAACCGTCAAGACTGTCGGTGGCAGCTGCTAAACCGAAAACCCCGGCGGCAATGAAATCGCCATAGGGGATCTTCAACAATACGAACAACATAAATATGGGGACCAGGATAATCCTCACTATAGTCAGCTTATTGGCCAGATTCACCCCTAATCTCTCCCCTGAGATCATATTCACTGGTACCCGTGATCCGTACCCTTATAATCCTCCCCCGGGATACTTCCGGGGCAGCGACATAAACCAAACCGTCTATTTCCGGTGCATCCCGGTATGAACGACCAACCATGAAACCCTCCTCAGGCCCCTTCCCTTCCACCAGGACTTCAAGTTCCTTCCCCAGCCACTGCCGGTTTTTCTCTGCGGAAATAGCCTGTTGCAGTTTCATAGCAGCATCATACCGGATTCTCTTTTCCCTCTCCGGAACCTGATCCGGATAGGCGGCCGCCGGTGTCCCCTCTTCCTGGGAATAGACAAAAAACCCGGCCCGGTCAAAGCGCACTTCCGCGAGGAAATCCAGTAATTCAGCAAACTCAGCCTCTGTTTCCCCCGGAAAGCCGACAATAAAAGTTGTCCGAATGGTAATATCAGGAATCTCCTCCCGCAGCCTTTTGATCAGTGCCCGGATTTCCTCCTTTGTCTGGTTCCGGTTCATCCGGGCCAGAACCCTCTTGCTTACATGCTGGAGAGGAATATCGACATAGTTTAGCACCTTCGGCTCTTCCCTGAGCACCTGGATAAGCTCCGGGGAAAAACGAGACGGGTAGCAGTATAGAAGTCGTATCCAGCAGATACCTTCAATTCGGGCCAAACGCCGTAATAAGACGGGTAAAGAAGGTTTCCCGTACAGATCCTCACCGTAACGGGTTGTATCCTGGGCTACGAGTACCAATTCCTTAATCCCCAATTTGGCCAGGGCCTGGGCCTCTTCCACAATATCATCCTGGGGACGGCTTTGCAATGGCCCCCGCAATTGGGGAATAACGCAATAACTGCAGTGATTATTACAACCTTCGGCTATTTTGAGGTAGGCAGAGGGCCCGCCCTGGGAAAGGAGCCGGGGCCACTGCCCGGGAAATCTTGCCTGGGGCGGCCCTATGAAGCAGCAGTGCCTGCCAGCCAAGGTTTGTTCCACAGCAGGGACAATACGATGATAATCGCCGGTTCCCAGTAAGGCATCAATTTCAGGCAGTTCCCGCGCAAGTTCATCGGCATACCGCTGGGCAAGACAGCCCGTCACTATTAAGGACCGGCAGCGCCCCTGCCCCTTGTATGCCCCCATTGCGATTATGGTCTCCACCGCCTCTTTCTTCGCGGCTTCAATAAAACCACAGGTATTTACAATTATAACATCTGCTTCCTCCGGCTCTGTTACAAAGGAATAACCCTCTCGTTCCAGTAGGCCCAGCATCACTTCACTATCAACCAAGTTCTTGTTGCATCCCAGGGAAATCAAACAAACGCTAATATGCCTCGGCGCCAACACCATTAAACCCCTTACCTCCATTTATGGTTACCAGTATAGTACATCTATTTCCTCCTGTCAAAAAAACCGTTGTCCCGGGGTAGACAAGACACGGAACAACGGTTCTTACGGCCTCATCCTTCCTTATTGCAGCGAAATAATAATATCCTTGGGGATTCCCGGCTTTCCGGCTGGACCCAGATCTTGCCCCTTTACCTTCAAGAATAGGGACCCGGGATTCCCCGCCCTAATCCGGAGCTCTTGGTCAGCGGTGTATTCCCTCTCGGCACCAGGTTGGAGTGTCTCTTCCTCTGCCCTTCCATCGGCGATAACGCGCAGCCAGCAGGGTGAATTTTCAACCCTTACCTGCAGGGTAATGGGCCCTTCTGATACCAGGTATTCCCCCAGACGATCAGTATCCTGAACGAGGTTTACCGTACCGGTGCTCTCCTCTTTTTCCTCCGGTTCCCCTTCTGGCTCTCTTTCCCCTCCTCCTTCTCTTACATCTCCTTCCCCTCCGGGTATATCACCATTAAGTTCACCCATACCCTCTGGTTCCGGTTCGCCTGGCCCCCACAAATGGGGGAGAAAGGAA
>DUVO01000092.1 GCA_012841005.1 Bacillota bacterium
GCCGTTTGTTTGAAAAGAAAATGCATGTTGCCCTTTCCCCTGTTTCAAAGGAATTGGATATTTCTGTTACCATTATTCTACCCTGGAGTATTTGCGCTCCCAATAAAAAGCAGGTACGCTTTTCCTGTACCTGCTTTTTTCCGTTATTTCCCACTACCCTTCCTGAAATAACCGCTTATTTTCGCCGGTCAGCAGGGCTAAGAAATGATTTGCTTCCCGTAACACATGGTCAGCCAACAGTGGAATAATGATGGACCTGACCTTACATCTGAGAATAAGTCGGTCGGCAGTATCCTTAAAATCTCTAATCTCCCTGGTTGCGCGTATCTCTTCTTTAATTAACTCCTGCAGTAATTTAGCTTTTTTTACCTGTTGGGCCCTGGTTTCTAGCTGGAAAAACCTTCGGGCGAAATCATCGGCGGTTTCAATTAGGGCTCTTTCCGTAGGATCCAGCAGGTGGGCAATGAATAAAGAGTGCTCTGCCATTATGCGATCCCAGAATACCTTTTCCTGTCTTATTTCTTCCCCTGGGTCCAAAGCTATTCTCCTCTGCAGCCTCTTAAGATGCTCGATGTAAAAAAGAGCTTCGCGCCGTATATGTTCAATCAACAGGGGGTAGTTAAAGGTAAACAGGGTGCAGTTGAGCATACCCTGGAGGATCTCCGTTTTCAACTCTACCAGTGCCATGGTTTCCTCAATGACCCGCTCATTAAACTTTTGTACTTTTTCTTCCAGGTCCGGATCTCCCAAGCCCGGTTGTAATGCCAATTCTCTACGGGTAAGAGCGGTGTCGAAGGGAATACCGGTTAGGAACTGGGTCTGTCTCTCCGCTGGAACAGTCTTATCGGTTACAACCTCACCGGATTTAAGGACAACTCTGCTGACATTGCCGTCAGCGAGATCTACTGCCTTCTCCAGCAGCCCCTGGAAAGCCAGTCGGAATTGGTCTGCCCGTTGAATCAGATCCCTGTTTTTTGGGACAAAGGCAGCTTCGAGGAAAAAGGAGTGTTCCTTCATTATGCGGAGGAAGAAAAGATGTAGATCAAGGGACTTCTGGACAAATTCTGACGGGTCGATCCTTCTTGACAATGGGTATCTCCCCTTTACAGGTGATTTACCCATATAATATGTCCCTGCTTAGTTTTTGTTGAAAGCGGTACCGGTAGGTCTATGGCCTATTATACGAGGAAAGAGTGGTTCAAAATTACCCCAAAGGTTTGACATAATAGTGCTTTTCAGGCTATAATAGGGTTAGATATTTAGATAAACATCTAAATAACTGTTAACCCTTCATTCCCTCGCGGTCAATGGGGAGGAGAAAACCATGCCACCTTTAAATCAAACCTTTAAAGCCCTCTCGGATCCCAGCCGGCGGAAAATCCTACGCCTCTTGAGCCGGGAGGATCTGACGGCCGGGGATATTGCTGACCACTTCTCCATATCTAAACCCAGCATATCCCATCATCTCTCTATCCTGAAACAGGCGGGCTTGATCAGCGCCGAGCGGCAGGGGCAGAATATCTATTATTCCCTGGGAACCACGGTCTTTCAGGAACTGGTAGCGTGGCTGTTGGATTACGTGCCGGCGAGTAATTATGAAAAAAAGGAGGACCCTGAAGATACAGGGTTTAAGGAGGATGATGAGCATGAACAGGAATGAGCGGCAGTCCCTGGGGGTAACCCTCAAGGAGGATTGGCCCCTGATTGTCCTGATCGCTGCTACCTTCCTGGTTGGGGTGGTCCTATATCCCCATTTGCCGGAACAGGTACCGGGTCACTGGAATGTAGCCGGGGAGGTGGACCGTTACGTCTCCCGTTTCTGGGGGGCTTTTCTCGGTCCCCTGGTGAGTCTCGGCATTTACCTGCTGATGGTATTCTTGCCGGCCCTTGATCCCAGGTGGCAAAACTACGAGAAATTTGGCTCTTCTTACCGGATCTTTTGTCTCACCATCCCGGGTGTGCTAATCATAATCTACCTGCTGACCCTTGCCGTGGCCTTGGGTTACCGGGTCAACGTAGGCCTTGTGGTACAAGCTCTTGTGGCCATCCTCTTTATCATCATCGGAAATGTAATGGGTCGCATCCGTCCCACCTTCTTTGTCGGGATCAGAACCCCCTGGACTTTATCCGATGACGAGATCTGGCGCAAGACCCACCGCCTGGCCGGACCCCTCTGGGTTTTGGCGGGTTTTATCGGCTTGGTTACGGCCGTATTGCCACCGCCCTGGAACGCAATTGGACTCCTGGTGCCTGTTCTCCTGGCAGCCATAGTCCCGGCGATTTATTCGTACCTGTTATTTCGGGGGAAATAACCACAATTTTTTCCCAGCAAAGGGTTTGCGCAAAAAGGTATCGGATAGATAAATAAACACCCTGGAGAGCCAATTTTGGCCCTCCCTTTTTTCCCTTTACCAGGCAATAAAAGGGACAGCCCTTGTCTAGGGTTGTCCCGTTGTATTTTCCTGTTATTCATTCTGTCCGGTTGTTCTATTCTATTTACAGGCAAACCGCCGGACTATTCGTTCCTGATGGCCACCACCGGGCTCAGGCGCATGGCCCTGGTGGCTGGGTAGAGGCCGGAAAGAAGCCCTACCAGGATGGCGAAGCCCACGGCAAAGAGAGCCAGGTAGGGGGGAATGATGGAGATGGCCACCTCCTCGCCGCCCATGCCCATTCCCTGGTTAATATAGCTGGCCCCGAAGCGGTTGAGAAGATAGGATATCAGGTAACTTAAAACCAGTCCGATGGCACCCCCCCCGGCACCGATTAGGCCCGCCTCACCCAAAAAGAGGAGCCTGATATCTTCGAAGGAAGCGCCGATAACCTTCATGATCCCTATTTCCTTGGTCCGCTCGTAGATGGACATGATCATGGTATTGGTGATTCCCAGGGCCGCCACCAGGAGGCTGATGCCGCCGATGCCTCCCAGGATGGCCTGCATGACCTTGGTCCCCTGCTCTATTCCCTCCAGGTTGTCGGCCATGGACCAGGCGTTGTAGCCCATATCCCGCAGGGTTTTCGAGAGTTCCTTGGCTTTGTTGACATCAACGGCCCGGACCAGGAAATAGGAGTAGATCCTATCGTTCTTCCCTGAGGTTTTCTGGCGGGCTTTGCCCCCTGCATAAACGGCCCTTTCCAAAAAGACCGGTCCTGTCGCCCGGGAGCCCTGTTCCATAAAGTCCTGGATCCGCTGGATCTCCTCTATGGGGGCATAGGTGTCCCAGGCTCGTTCCATATTGCTGTCATCCAGGAC
>DUVO01000189.1 GCA_012841005.1 Bacillota bacterium
CCGCCCCGCTGTCCTGCGGAACCGTCGCGAGTTTCTTAGCCGTTCGTCGAAATGTCGCTCCGCCAGAAAGACTGCCGATCATTTCTTGAGATGCTCCCACCCCACTGTCAAATCGTCAACTATCAACTATTCTAAAGGTCTGCGCTCTTTTATCCTGTATCTCAGTCTATTTTCGGGGCACTTCCGGCACCATACAGCGACGACTGAATACCTTAATAATTGTCAAATGTCCATTGTCTATTGTCAATTGTAAAAAACCGACAACCCTTTGCGCCGTCCTGGGAGGAGGTGTAAATCTATGAAAATACTTTTTCTCACCGACACCCACCACCGGGGCACCACGCCCCAGAACCGCCTGGACAACTTTCCCGACACCCAGCGGGAAAAGGTCCAGGAAGTGGTGGAACTGGTGCGGGAACATCAGGTTGATGTGGTCCTTCACGGGGGAGATTTTTGGGACAGCCCCTTCCCTGCCCTCAACGTCTGTGCTGAAGTTCTGGAAACCTACCGGGCGATACCCGTCCCCATCTATGCCATTGCCGGAAACCACGATCTTTACGGGCACAATTTGGGAACCCTCCACCGGACCATGCTGGGGTTTATGGCCCGGTTGGGTCTGATCCGCGTCCTGAACCCCGGGGAACGGGTTTACCTGGAGAAGGATGGGCTCCGGCTGCAGCTTACGGGACAGCCCTACCATTACGATATCGACCGGCGGGATCCGGTCCTTGATTATTGTGTCACAAAGGAGGATTGCGATGTGGCCGTCCATGTCGTCCACGGCCTCCTGACAGACCGCTCCCTGGGCAGTATCATTCACCATACGGTGGTGGACAGGGTTTTGGCTACCGGGGCCGATTTGACCCTGGTCGGCCATTACCACCTGGGTTTCTCCCCGGTGGAGTACAAGGGCAGGTATTTTCTCAATCCCGGGGCCCTGGTCAGGATCAACAACCATCCCCAGGAAATGGCCCGCCAACCGGCGGTGATCCTAATTGATCTGAACGGCGGTGAGATGAGTTATAATACTCTCCCGCTGCGTTCGGCCCGGCCGGGGGAGGGAGTCCTGGATCGGAGCAAGGTGGAACTTGCGGAACGGCGGGAGGAACGCCTGGCCGAGTTCGTCCGGGAGATGGCTTCTGCCGGCGAATACTACGGGGCCAACCTGGAAGAGATGGTGACCGCCATCGCCGACAAGGAGACCCTGCCCCCGGCGGTGCGGCAGGAGGCCTTGCGGCGCCTGTCTCGGTCCCAGGAGGCCTTCCTGGCCGGGGAGGTGAGGGAATGAAGAAACTTAAGGGGTTGATCATTGAAAACTTCCAGTCCCACGAGTTCACCCAGGTGGATTTTGCCCCAGGCTTCAATGTCATTGTCGGGGCTTCGGACCAGGGAAAATCAGCCCTGATCCGGGCCCTGAAGTGGCTGTATTTCAACGAACCCCGGGGCGCCGATTTCATCCGGGTTGGGGCTACGGGCTGTCGTGTTACCGTCCTCCTAGCCGATGACACCCAGGTGAGCCGGGAGCGGACTCCTTCCCGGAACCGTTATTATGTCCAGTACCCGGGCCGGGAGGAGGAAGTCTTTGAAGGGTTCGGCTCCCGGGTGCCCCGGGAGGTAGAGGTAGCCCTGGGGGTGGTTAAAACCAAACTGGACGAGGGATTGGAGACGGTGCTGAACCTGGGGGAACAACTGGAAGCTCCTTTTCTCCTGGCGGAGGCAGGTTCGGTGAAGGCCAAGGCCATGGGCCGGTTGTACGGGGTTCATATTGTTGATGCGGCATTAAGGGAAACGGTGCGGGATATGAACAGGGCCCAGCAGGAGGAGAGGCGCCTGGGGGAGCAGTTGAAGGAGATTGCGTCCGCCCTGGAGGAGTATGCCGATCTTCCCCGCCTGGCAGAATTGGTAGAAAAACTGACGGCCCAATTGGGAGAACTGGATAAACTGGCCGGGCGGCTGGACACCTGCCGGAAGCTGAAGGAAGAAAGGGAAGCAGTGGAAGGCTTTATCGGGGCGGCCAATGGGATCCTGGAGAAAATGGGGGGTCTGGCCCAAAGTGAGGGGTTGCTGGCACAGGTTTCGGAACTGGCCTCCCGCTGCAGCCGCGGAGAGGAGTACCGGCGGGATTTGCTCCGGGTCCAGGCGGAAATAGGGCAGGCGGAAGAAATCCTGGCTGCAGCCCGGGGGCTGGAAGCGGCCCAGGAGAAGGCGGCCCTGGCCCTGGAGTGCCAGCGCCTGGGAAAGGAGCTGGCCGACCTTTACAAGGAAAAAAGAAGGGCAGAAAGGGTAATTGCTGCTACCCGGGAGGTTTTGCAGCACACAGAGGGTGTGGAGCAGGCGGCGGCCAATTTACGTCTCTTCCAGGAAAAGGAAGGAACCGTGGGGAAGATGGCAGAGCTGCAGCGGGAGCTGGTCAGTGCCTGGGAGAAGGGCAAGAAGGCCCAGGAGGCGGCAGCGGCTGCCGCCAGGGACCTGAAGCGCCAATTGGCCCAGTACGGCGCCCTGCTTAAGAAACTGGGCAAGTGCCCGATCTGTTATGGCGATATAACTGCGGCGACTATCCGGGGGATCCTGAGTGAATATACGGGGGAGGAAGGATAATGGGTTACGAGGAGCAGCTGAACCGGCTCAAGCGTGGCCTGCAGCAGGCCCAGCGCCTGCGGGCCGATGCCGAGACCAAGCGGAACTTCTACCTGGAACAAAGGGAGAAAATTATCCTGAGGATCAGGGAATTGGGGGTGGAACCCGAGGAACTGGAACAGGAAATCAAGCGCCTGCAGGGAGAGATGGAAAAACTGCTGCGGGAGGCGGAAGCCCTTATCCCCTGGGAACTGCTGGAAAAAGAGAACCGGAAGGGTCAGGGGTGATATATTATGCCTGATCGGGAGAAATTGCGAAGGGGTTTGGCCGAGCTCCAGGCCCTGTACCATCGCCGGCGGGGGCAGCAGGAACAGCTGCTAAGGGAGCAAAAGCGCCTCCAGGAGCAGCTGGAAAGGGCGATAGCGGAGCGGGACCTTTTGGACCAGGTGCGTGTCCTTTTCCAGATGACCTCTGACCATGCCCGGGAACAGGCCCGCCAGACCATTGAGTCTATGGTCAGCCGGGCCCTCCAGTATGTCTTTGGCGCCGATCTCGAGTTTAAGGTCCGAATTGAAGAGTCCCGGGGACGGCCGGAGGCCGAATTTTATGTGGCTTCCACCTACGGGGGAGAAGCAGTGGTGGAAAACCGCCCCCAGGATGCCCGGGGCGGCGGTGTGGTGGATGTGATTTCCCTGGCCCTGCGCCTGGTGTTATTACAGAGTTCCCGGCCTCCTATCCAGGGCCCGCTGGTTTTGGACGAACCGGCCAAACATGTCTCCGAGGAATTTGC
The DNA here is from genome assembly GCA_012841005.1 of Bacillota bacterium. Lineage (GTDB taxonomy): Bacteria > Bacillota > DTU030 > DTU030 > DTU030 > DTU030. The sequence continues at coordinate 3,368 of DUVO01000189.1, forward strand.
CCTCAATGTGGCGGAATTCCTCAAGGAGGCGGCCCGGGTCTTTGACCGGCAGGTGATCATGGTCACCCATAACCACCAGCTGGCGGGTGTGGCCGACCGTGCCTTCCGGGTGGAGTTGGAGGCGGGAAAGAGTGTGGTCAAGGTTGCCGGGGATGGCTTTTGAGAGGGATTAATAAAGAATCGCTGTTTTCGGGTAATTCCGGTCCTCAAGGGGAAATACCCTCCCGAATACAGGGGGTAATCTTTGCTTTTCCGCCCCTCTGGTAAACAACTCACCCTGGCAAGCTTGTCACAGGATTCCCCGGTCTGCATAGCTTCATAAATAAAAGCTATTTTGCAGACTGGGGGGTCTTTTATGGTCAGAAGAAGGTCAGCGCAGCTGCGCTATGCTAGGGAAGACCACGCCGCCATGACGGCCCTGGCGGCCGGAATAATTTTGGCCGATGGCAGGCTCGAAACCTATAGATTTCTCCGGCAGGGGCAGTTTTTGGAGCATCTCCAGTGGGGTTCTGTTGCCGCCGACGGCCGGGTCTGTCCCCTAAAACACTTTCACCATCCCTTTAAGCATACCGGCTTTGGCGATTACCGTACCAGTGCCGCCGACGTGGCCATCGGCTGCTACCGGAGGGCCCTGGAGCTCTATCGCAAAGGCAGGACCGCCGCTGCCGCCTATAACCTCGGGAAAGCCCTCCATATGCTTCAGGATGCCCATGTACCCCATCATGCTGCCCTGATGGGAGTCTTTAGCTATTTGGGAATTGACCCCTATGGCCATTACCAGTATGAAGGGTGGCTGCAAGGGCACTGGCGGGATTACACGGTGGTGGATGGGGGTATCTATAGCTGGCAGGGATGTCACACCCATCCTGATTACGGCAGCCATCAGACCTCTTCGGAGCGGGTGTACGATTGGATTGACGAGACTGCAGCCTTTAGCCTATGCTACCTTGACCTGGTCAACAGGAAGAAAAACGCCGGCCGACAGGACCGTTTTCCAGAAACTGCCTCGGTATTGGTTCCCCGCACTCTGCGCTGGTCGGCCGGGCTAATTGCCAAGTTCGTGGAAGAATTATCTGATTAAGTCCAAATTGCAGGATTGGGATAATCTATTTTGGAATGCCGGGGCACCCTGCTGCCACCCTGGCCACAGAAGGGGTCGTCACTGTGCGCCCCAAAAAATTCTTAACATTAGCTAATTGGAATTAATTTGAAATAAATGTTAATTGGAAGAGGAATCACTTCCCCATACGTCGAATAGTATCCCCATGAACTGGGTACAGTAAGCCCAGAACCAGTCCAAATATATCACAAAGGAGGGATTTCTTGATGCCGGGCAGGTACCTGTTGGGATACGACATTGGTACCATGGGTAGTAAGGGAGTTATTATTGACCAGGACGGGACAGTACTGGCCAGTAAGACCATGGAGCACGGTGTGAGTGTGCCCCGTCCCGCCTGGGCCGAACAGGATGCAGAGGAGATCTACTGGGGTGAATTTAAACTAATTGCCAGACAGCTCCTGGCCGAGGCCCGGATTGATCCCAAGGAGATTGCCGGTATTGGTGTCAGCGGCCTTACTCCTGATATTGTCCCTGTTGATCGGGAAGGTAATGCCATCCGGCCCTGTATCATCTATATGGACAGGCGGGCCGTAGCCGAGTGCCAGTGGACCATGGACAAGTTTGGCGACAAGGTTTTCGAAATATCCGGCAATATTGCCGACCCTTATTTTGCCGGGTACAAGGCCATGTGGTTTGCCCGCAATGAAAAGGAACGTTACCAACAGACCTGGAAGATGCTCAACTCCCATGCCTTTGTTATCTTGAAGCTGACGGGAGAGGCAGTTGTCGACCACGGCGTGGCCGGACTAACCGCCCCCTTCTTTGATCAAAAGAAGCTGGAATGGTCCGGGGAAATGGTGGAAGGCTGTGGCCTGGATATGGCGAAACTGCCCCAGCCCTATGCCGCCCACGAAGTGGTGGGAACGGTGCGCCGCCAGGCTGCCGAGGAGACCGGCCTGGCCGAAGGCACACCGGTAATAGCCGGAGGCGGGGTGGATGCCTCTGCTTCGGCCTTCAGTGTAGGAATGGTGGACCCGGGAGATTCGGCCTGTATGTACGGGACCACCCACTGCTGGCAGATTGTGTTACCGGAGCCCAAATTTGACAACAGGTTCATCAACTTCCCCCATATTGTACCGGGGAGCTATGTAGCCCTGGCCGGTTTGGGGACCAGTGGTGCCATCATCAAATGGTACCGGGATAATTTCGGTGTCCTGGAAAAGGAAGTCGAAGAAAAACGGGGGATAAGTGCCTACAAGCTCCTGGACCTGGAAGCTGCCAGGGTGCCCAAGGGTTCCGACGGTCTGGTACTCTTGCCCTACTTCATGGGTGAACGGTCGCCTATCTGGGATCCCAAGGCGCGGGGGGTCTTCTTCGGACTTTCCCTCTATCATACCCGGGGGCACATGTTCCGGGCCATCATGGAGGGAATTGGCTTTGCCCTGGAACACCATGCGGAGATCCTCCGGGAGCAGGGACTCATGCCGGAACGGATCGTGGCGGTGGATGCCGGGGCCAGCAGTGACCTTTTCCGGCAGATAATCACCGACATCATGAATACACCCCAGGATTACATGGCTAAGGTGGCCGGGGCACCGGTGGCCAATGCCTTCCTGGCCGGGATGGGTGTGGGCATATATAAAGATTTTAGCCAGATCAGGGATTGGGTCCAATATGATAAGACCAATGAACCAGATCCTAAATCCCAGGCTGTATACCGGAAGTTGTATCAGGTTTACCGCAATATCTACGAAAAGACCAAGGACGATATGCATGTCCTCGCGGAGATGGAATAGGAAACCCATGGGACCGGGCGAAGGGATTCTCCCTTCGCTGGTCCAATAACCCAGATGTTAGGAGTGATTCTATGCAGGCCCTTCGTCTGTACGGACCAAGTGATTTGCGACTGGAAGATCTCCCTATCCCCAAGGCCCCTGCCGGGGGATTGGTGGTAAAGGTGGAAGCCTGCGCCATCTGCGGCAGTGACCTGCGCAACGTGCGGGCGGGCGGTTCTTCCCATGGGATGGATCTGCCCATCACCATCGGCCACGAAATAGCCGGAATTATCCACGAAGTAGGCGAAGGTGTTGGCGGCTTTGAACCGGGACAGAAGGTCGTCCTGGCCACCATTATCGCCTGTGGCCGCTGCCGTTACTGCCTGCGGGGGATGCAGAACCAGTGCAATCAGAAAACGGCCCTCTCCTACCAGTATGACGGCGGTTTTGCCGAATATGTGGCGGTTCCTCCTGCCCACCTGGCCGGAGGCGGGGTGCTGATAATGCCCGAGGGCCTTACCTTCCCTGAGGCTTCCATCACGGAACCCTTCTCCTGTGTTCTAAACGGCCAGGAGCTTTCCCAGGTGGGGTTGGGGGATGTGGTCTGTGTCATGGGCGCCGGTCCCATCGGCATCATGCACTGCCTTCTGGCCAAGGCCCGGGGGGCCAGCAAGGTCTTTTTGGTGGAGGTTGTTACCGACCGTTTGGAGCTGTCCAAGGCCTTTCCCAAAATAGACATTCGCATTGACAGCACCCGGGAAGACCCGGTGGAAAGGGTGCTGGCAGAAACCCAGGGGGCCGGGGCTGACGTGATTATTGTGGCGGCTCCCTCCGGCGAAGCTCAGGTCCAGGCCATCCGGATGGCGGCGAAAAGGGGCCGGATCAATCTCTTTGGCGGCCTGCCCAAGGGAAAATCGGAAACTACCTTTGACAGCAATGTGATCCACTACCGGGAACTCTTTGTTCACGGTACCTCCGACTCGACCATTCCCCAAATGATGACTATCCTCGACCTGATGGCTTCGGGGCAGATCCGTCTCGGCAACCTGATTAGCAAGGTCCTGCCCCTGTCCAAGTTCCAGGAGGGATTCGACCTCGCCGGCAGCGGCAAGACCTTGAAGGTGATCCTGGAACCGGGGAAGTAGGCGGGCAATATCCATAAAGGGAGCGGAAATAAAACGGCGCCACAGTGCTTTACTGTGGCGTCGCCTATTTGCCGGCTATTTGATTCTATAATCCCCCGGCTAGAATAATGCTGGGTGTGTAGAGGAAAAGGACCAGGGCCAGGATAAAAAAGATCAGCATGACGTCAAAATTCAGGTTGGCGATACAGAACTCCTCGTACAGTCGGGACTGCCCCGGCCTAAAATCGAGACGGCTGAGGGTGATCCGCATCTCCTTCGTGAGCCGTGCTTCCAGGTAGCTCAAACTCTGCTGCAGCTGCCCTGCCCAGCTCCAGCAGGCCTTGCCCCCATGAAGGAGGCTTCCCAGGGCAATTCTTCCCAGCTGGTGGATACTGCACCAGAAGGGGGGATGCCAGTGGAAGAGGCCGGTGCGGTGACCGAGGGCAAAAAGGCAGACTCCCAGGAGAAGGGAGAGGCTGATTTCCTTTAGATTGGGGCCGGTCCAGAAATGGGCCTGGAGGAGTTGAAGTTCAATCCCTTCCCGGGCATAGGGAAACTGGGCTGCGGCCGGTACCAATACTTCCCGCACCAGCAGCTCTGGTCTCAGGCCAATTACTATCAGGGCCAGGGCCAGGATTCCCATGGCAATCTTGGCCGGCCAGCCTTCTCCCCGGGGGATATTGATTGCCTGCCGGGGTTTTCGCACATAGGTATAATAGATGAGTTTCAGCATCGAGGCTGCCGTGCCGGGGCAGAAAGAGAAGCAACCTCCCCCGGGTCGCCAATTCCGGGTAGAGGGCGGTGAGGGAAAAGAAGCTCACCAGGGGCGGGGCTACAGCCAGGATGCCCCCGGGAGTAAATTTCAGGCTTTGGGCCAGGTTTC
>DUVO01000233.1 GCA_012841005.1 Bacillota bacterium
GGACATGCTGACGGTGCATGCCCTGGGGGGGAAGGAGATGATGGCGGCGGCGGTGGCGTCAGTTCAGGAGGAGGCCGGCAAGAGGGGCATTCCGGTTCCCCTGGTGGTGGCGGTAACCATTTTAACCACAACGGACCAGCAGGTTTTGCACAGGGAACTCGGTATCCCTGCTGCCATGGAGGAACAGGTGCTGCGTTTGGCAAACCTGGCCCGGGCGGCCGGGGCCGACGGTGTGGTGGCTTCACCCCTGGAGGTTGCCACCCTGCGGCGGGAACTTGGCCCTGATTTTTGTTTAGTAACACCTGGTATCAGGCCTGCCGGGACAGCTGCCCATGACCAGAGACGTATTCTCACACCGGGGGCGGCTGTGGCCGCTGGTTCCAATTACCTGGTAGTGGGGCGGCCTATTACCAGGGCGGCGGACCCGGCGGCTGCGGCCCGGGATATAAGAAGGGAAATGGAGGAGGTATAAAAAATGATGAGTAAAGAGGAAATCCTGACTATTTTGCAGAAAACTAATGTCTTACAGCAGGGCCACTTCCGGTTCACATCGGGGAGGCATAGTGACAAGTATATGCAGTGTGCCCAGTTACTCCAGTACCCCAATTATGCGGCGATTCTCTGTGGTGAATTGGCCAGTCATTTCCAGGGGGACGACATCGATCTGGTAATCGGTCCTGCCCTGGGGGGTATACTGGTAGCCTACGAGGTAGCCAGGCACCTGGGTGTTAGGGCCATCTTTGCCGAACGGGAAGCAGACAACAAAATGGTACTGCGGCGCGGCTTTCAGGTCAGAAAAGGGGAACGGGTCCTGGTTGTGGAGGACGTGGTGACAACGGGCGCATCCGTCAATGAGGTAACAGAGATTGTAAACGTTGAAGGCGGCCAGGTGGTGGGCATCGGGATGTTGGTGGACAGGAGCAGGGGGAGGGCAGACTTTGGAATTAAAACCGTTCCCCTCCTCAAATTGGACCTTATCGATTATGCTCCGGCCGAGTGTCCCCTCTGTCGCCAGGGCATACCCCTGATAAAACCGGGTAGTCGCAAAATAGCCGGCGATAAGTAGAGTTTGAGGGAATATGACCGCAGTTTTTGCCCCTGCCCGGCAAGGTGCCAGTGTACCTTTTCTATTGCCATGAGCCGTCGGAGGGTTAGCGGGACCAGGCTGGATTAAGCCCCGGAGTTCCTTAGTTGGGTCGAGGTGGCAAGACGTTACAATCGGGAATTATCCTGGTAGGGAGCAACCAAGACACCATATAAGGAGTTGAGACCTGTGGTGCTTACCGGTGCCGATATTTTAATTGGTAAACTGGAAGAACGGATGGCAAACAATATCCGGGTAAAGGAACCGGGAAGAATCAAGGTTGGCGTTGATCTGGGGACTGCTTATCTGGTTGTTACAGTTTTGGATGGAGATAATCAACCCCTTGCCGGTACCATGACCTTTGCCCAGGTGGTTAGGGACGGCATCGTCGTAGATTATTGGGGTGCTGTGGAGGGGGTAAGGGCCTTAAAGGAGGAAATAGAGAAGAAAACAGGTTTGCACCTGAAGCAGGCAGCTACGGCCATACCCCCCGGTACCGGGGAGGCAACCCACAAGAGTCATGCCTATGTTGTGGAAA
>DUVO01000018.1 GCA_012841005.1 Bacillota bacterium
CCCCCGGTGCAGCTGTCCCTTCCGGTAGGGTTGATTAAAAAAAACCAAGTCCAGGCTTCCTGTCGCATCGAAGAGCTCAAACCTGGTAATGGTCAGGCCCCGGCGCGGTCTTCTTTCCTCCATTCTCCCCAGCCTGCCCCTCACCGTTACCCTGGTGCCAGGTCTGATCTTAGCCACCGGCTGGCATTCACTCCGATCTTCCCACTGCCGGGGAAACCAGAACAACAATTCCCCCACGGTTTTAATCCCCAGCCGCCCGAAGAGCCGGGCCCGGCTGGGACCTATCCCCGGCAATTCCTGAATACTGCTGTCGAGCCCTACCTTGCCCTGCATAATATCACTCCTAAAAACTCCCAACCCCGAAGGGTTGTTTCCAATGCTAAATATCCCTTCCAAAGGCCGGCATTTCCCTTATTTCTGCTGGTACTGGAAACTAGCTTAGAAGGCTTCCCAGTAAAAACAGGCGCATTGTCGCACCTGTAAATCCATACATCTGGGTTCGCCTCCCTTTTTTCAATCAGGCTCAGGGGCATATGCCGATTAGGGCCAGGGTACCCGGACCGACATGGGTCCCAATCACCGGCCCAATATCGGCGATAACAAACTCCCGGGGCTGCCACTTTTCTCTAGCCTTCTTCTGCAGTTCCTCCATCCCTTCAGGGTTGGCAGCATGCATAATGGCCATTATCCTCTGCCCGCCGGTTCCAATGCTGGCTTCCATTTTCGTCAAGAGCTGCTCCATGCCCTTCGCCCGTCCCCGGGCCTTGGCCGCAGGGACAATGATGCCATTCTCCAGGGTCAGGATTGGCTTTATATTGAGCATGGAACCCAAAAAAGCCTGGGCTTTACCAATCCGTCCCCCTTTTTGTAAATACTCGAGGGTATTCACCATAAAGAATACCCTGATCTTTTCTATTAGCCGGTTAACCAGGTCAATAATTTCTTCTTTAGACTTCCCGGCTCGGGCAGCCCGGGCCGCCTCCAATACAACGACACCGAGAACAGTTGAAGCCTGCCTGGAATCTATGACCTCAATGTCCGCCTCCAGCAGCATAGATTTGGCCACCTCTGCCGAGCGATAGGTACCACTCAGGTGGGCCGAAATATGGATGGAAACTATTGTGTCAATCCCTTGCTCCAGAAGGTTCCGGTAGGCCTCAACAAACTCGCCGGGCGAAGGTTGAGAAGTCGTCGGCAGTGCAGCACTGGCCTGGAGCCTTTGATAAAATTCATCTGCAGTAATATCAACACCATCCCGGTACTCCTCTTCACCAAAATGAACCTTTAACGGGACAATATGGATACCATATTCTTTTACCAGGTGACCCGGCAGGTCAGCGGTACTATCACAAACAATCCCGATGGTCATTTCTTACACCTCCTTCGAAACTTATTCCACCGCCACTATATAATAGTACAGGGGCTGTCCTCCTTCATAGACTTCCACTTCACACTGAGGATACGCATCCCTGACCCTGGTTGCCAGCTGGCGGGCAGCTGAACTGCTGACCCCTTCTCCATAATATATAGTCAGTATCTCGCTGGTATCCTCGACCAGCTGGTCAAGGAGCTTCAGCACCGCTTCCTCCGGCTCCTGCCCCAGGATAGAGAGTTTTCCGTCTATCAATCCCAGGATGTCTCCCGCCCGTATTTCCTGACCATTGAAACGGGAATCCCGTACTGCATATGTTACCTCTCCTGTCTTGACCCCCTTTAAAGCGGCTGTCATCTCCCGGCCATTGGCCTCGAGATCCGCCTCCGGGTTAAAGGCCAGGAGGGCCGCAATGCCCTGGGGTATGCTTTTGGATGGTACCACCAGTACTTCCTTTTCGGTAAGGTCCCGGGCCTGTTGCGCGGCCAGGATCACATTTTTGTTGTTAGGCAAAAGAATTACTTTATTATAGCGGCTGTTTTCGATACTCCGCACCAGGTCTTCGGTGCTGGGGTTCATCGTCTGCCCCCCGCCGACGACCCTTTCCACACCCAGGCTCTCAAGAATGGCAGTAATTCCCTCTCCAAGGGCCACAGCAATTACACCGATACCCTCTTCTCCCTTACCTCCACCCATAACCGCACGGGCAGGTTCAGAATCAGATCCGTCAGACTCCGGTGGATGAACAGCGAGGACTTCCCGGTGTTGTTCCGCCATATTATCAATTTTCACATCATGGAGGGTACCCTGCGCGAGCCCAACTTCCAAAACCTGCCCCGGATGATTGGTATGAATATGAACTTTAACCAGTTCCGCTGTCCCAACGGCAATCAGGCTGTCACCCATGTCATTGAGCCGCACGCGGATTTTTTCTAGTTCAAGACCCTGACCCTTGATAATAAACTCCGTGCAATATTGATAGGCTAAAGATGCTGGCCCTTCCTTGGCCCCTTCCCGCACCGGTAGAGGGGCCTCTCCCGGATGGGGCAGATTTGCAAGGCCCTCTCCAGTCAGTCCCATCAGGGCTCCTTGTAGAATACACAGAAGTCCTTTGCCCCCTGCGTCCACTACTCCCGCCTCTTTCAAGACAGGTAATATTTCCGGTGTCCGGTTTAAGGTGATCTCAGCCTGCCGGATGGCACTTTCCAGCACACCCAGTATGTCGTCGCCCCGCCGGGCCGCCTGCAGAGCTGCCTTAGCTCCCTCTTTAGCCACGGTTAAAATCGTACCCTCGACTGGTTTCATAACACCTCGATAAGCAGTCTTTACTCCCTCCTGGAGGGCAAGGGCAAAATCCATAGGACTCGCCTTTACCTTTGCCTCTAAGCTTGCGGCAAAGCCACGAAACAATTGGGATAGAATCACCCCGGAATTTCCCCGGGCTCCCATGAGGGAGCCATTGGCCAGGGCACCCGCTATACTGCCCAAATCACCATTAGCCCTTTCCACTTCCCGCACGGCAGCAGTTATAGTAAGGCTCATATTAGTTCCCGTGTCGCCGTCGGGAACAGGGAAGACATTGAGTGAATTCAATTCCCCTTTCTTTTCTTGTAATAGGGCAGCGCCGGCAAGCAACATCTGCCGCAGATGTATTCCTTCCAAGAATTGAAGCTGCATTATCTTACCTCCTCGGCTCCTCTTTGCTTACCTTAACCCCCTGGACTGTGATATTTACTCGGGCAACCGGGAGTCCAGTTGTTCGCTCGATACTGTACTTTACCTTTTCCATCACATTATGGGCCACTTCGGAAATTTTCACCCCATAACCAACAATAATGTGCAGATTTACATATAGATCGTTGTCCCTGACCGTCACTTCTACACCCCGACTTACATTTTCTCTCCCCAGCAATTCAACGAGACCATCTTTAATCTTTCGCGAGGCCATGCCCACCAGCCCGTAGCACTCCACAGCCGCCATACCGGCAATGGTGGCAAGCACCTCCTCGGAAATAATAACCCGGCCAAATTTGGTCTGGAGTTCTTTACCCATACCAAGCCCCTCCCTCTTACTATTCGCCACAGACCTACCTCCTTGTTAGAAAATATGCTTTTTACTTCTTCCCTACACCGGAAAACCCTTCTTTAAATTATAGCATGTTTCCCTGTTAGCACCAGGTTTTTACCGGTGTTTTCCGGGATAATCTTCACAAGTAGGTACATTTATTTCATTATCCCTCAGTTGGTGCCGAAAAATAATCCCCGGTGAAACCGGGGAAACAAAGATAAAAAAAGGGGGGGTAAAACCCCTGCAGACAATCTTTTATTCCCCTTGACCCCTTCCTTTATTACCGATTAGAGCGATCGGTTAGGATCCTTCCCCGGAGAACCAAAATCTTTTGGAACATGCCCTGAAGTAAGAAATAAAGGACACC
>DUVO01000042.1 GCA_012841005.1 Bacillota bacterium
AACCGCCAACTGATGCAAGAGCTACGGCCTGTCCTGGCCGTAAAACGTTACCTGGAAGGCGAAGAATTGGACCAGATCCGCAAAGACATGGCCATCAGCACCTGCCGCTGGCAGAAGCTCTGGCATGATTTCAAAGAACTGGGCCGAACCGAGGACCTTGAAGAACTGGAGCAGCAAACGGGTCAGCCTCCGGAAGTACTGGCTGCCTGGAAAAAGCTGTGGCAGGCCCACCGGCACCTCCTTTGCGGACGGGTTACCGAAGCGGAGAAAGCCTCCGGAGGGTCTTTTTACCAGCTGCTGCGGACAAGACACGGTTACTCTCCGGCCGCAGCGGAGCAGTTCATCGACGATTTGCACGAACTGGCCGCGCGCCTGAACAGGCAGGGTCAAAAACACAATCAGATTATCTACAACGCTGTAGCCGACCATGAACCCGCCGGTAAAAAGCTGACCGAGTGCCAGCTAAAAGCCGTGGCCCTGGATTACATCGACCCTAAGGATTTAGATCTGGCCGACCGGGAAAGCGCTAAAGAGCTCAGATGGGCCCGTGTCCTGAGGTATACTACCCAGGCCCGCTACCAGGGCGCAGCACTGACCCAGCCGGATCTGGCGCTACTTTTGGGCATCTCTACCAAGGCCATACAGACCCTGTTAAAAGAGCATCCGGACGTAGTCGTACCCACCCGGGGCCTGGTAGCCGATATGGGCCCGGCCATTAGCCATGCGGACAAGATCATAGGCCTTTTCATGAACGGTTACACCGAAACAGAAATCACCCGCAGGACGGGCCATAGCTACGATTCAGTGGAAAATTATATCCTCAGTTACGCTAGAGTCGTCTACCTGCTGGAAAAGGGGATGCCGGCACCTGCTATCCGCAAGGTGCTGGGTTTCTCCAGGAAACTGGTAGATAAATACATCAGCCTTTACAGGGAGTATTCCGGACCGGACTATGCCTTCATGTTCGGCAAGCTCCGCCGCCTGGCCGAAGCGCACCCTGTAAAAAAAAAGAAGGAGGAATGAACATCTTGCAAACCAAGAAGGGTATAAATCAGCGCTACAACGCCCTTCTTGTCAGGGAAACAGCAGCAGTACAGAAAGCACATCTGAAAAAAGAGTTCGAGCTGGCCGAGGCTTCCCGCGTCGCTGAAGCTGCCTGTGCCCTAACGGCAAAGGCCCTGCAAACCTGGGAGAAAACCAGGGGTACAAGACGCCTGGCCCCGGGGGAGCTGCTCCTGGAAGAGGGAGGTCAAAAAATAGTCCTTCCCTTCCTGAACGAAAAAGCGCTTTACCAGCTCAAAAACGGTACCGGTTACCGGGCCGTTAAAAGGGAGCTGGAGCTCTGCCAGTTCGAGCAGTTGAAAAAGGCCAACCCGGAGGCCACCATGGAAGACCTCTGGCACCTGGTGAACCAGGGGGAGCTGACGCTTAAGCGCGGCGGCAAGGACTTTTTACCGGAAAAAAGGCTCGATTCCGAAAAAGTACAGGTCCCCGGCCGGAAGTCTTTCCAGGGTGAAATCCCGCCGGAGGCTTTGGAGCCGGCTGTAAAGTCCCTGGTAGATGACTGGGGGCTAAGACCCGCCCAGGCCGAGGCCATGACATCCTCCGCGGCCCGGATCTACACCTGGTGTTCTCCGCTAATCTCTGAGCTAAAGCCCGGGCAGATGGTCTGGCTGGCCCACGGGACAAAGAAATCTAGGCATACAGACCCCGGGCTTTTCCAGCCCGTGGTGCTCACTCTCCTGTCACCGGAGGACAAAGAGCTGCCCCTTGCTACCACAGCAGACTTGAAAAGGCTCAAGACTATCCAGCTGGAGAGGATCACCACCGAGGCCTGGAAACAGGATGCGGTGCTCACCACCCTGGATCTGGAGTGGATCCTGCAGATCTCACCGGCCATGCTGCGGGGGATACTGGAAGCCTACTTTGAACATTTCGGCATTATCCTGCCTACAGCGGGTACAGTGCTGGACATGGGGCGCACACTTACCCACAAGAAGATCGTGGTGGAGTTGTCCCTAAATGGGCTCAGCACCCAGGAGATCTCACGCCGGATCTATCATACCCCGGAAGCAGTGGATAATTACCTGCGCCTCTTCGAAAGAGTGCTGCTGCTAAAATATTACAGAGTGCCGGTATCAGCGCTGCCCAGGGTCACCGGCTACAGCAAAAGTCTGCTGGATGAACACCTGGAGCTGGTAGAAAAACACTTCCCCACCGAGGAAGCACTGGCAGATTATCTCGGTCAAAGAGGTATTCAGTTGGAAAAGAACAGTACGGGAAAATAGAGGTTATCTTACTGACTGTATTCGCAGATATATCAACACCATAGATGTCTTTTATATGGTCCTCTATATCGCGGGTAGACATACCCTTGGCATACAT
>DUVO01000079.1 GCA_012841005.1 Bacillota bacterium
GGCACTGGTAACTGGAAAGGTCGTCACTCCCAGGGCCTTGAAGCCCAGAATGGAGTCCTTGTCTCCGATAACGGCGATCTTATACATAGACATCACGTAACCTTTCCCTGATTTCTTCCGTCGGCAGGTTGTTGATTTTGCCGACCATAATGATGCGGATCAGTTTCAGTTCATTTTCCTTGGCCATGAGGTAGCCCACCAGGGGCTCCGGCCCGAAGGGAACGTGTTTCTTCTGGCGCACAAACTGGAGAAGGAAATCATCGGCCAGTTTCTCAAACCGGGTCAGGTTCTGTTTTTCCTGCCATTCCCGGATCCCCTCCTCCACAACTTTAGCGTAGGGACCCATGGCCAACCGGTCACTGAAAACCTCCAGGGGTTCATCCAACAGTTCCCGGAATAGATCCCGGTCCAGGTCTCCCCCCGGCAGCAGTACCCGCTCCAAAAAGGCCCAATCCCGCCCCAGGTTCTTCACCCGCAAGAAAGTCTTGATGTTGACAAGGTTGGCCTTATGGGTAAATAACTGCCGCAGGAAGGGGTTCCGGCCGGCCGTGGTAAAGATGTGCTCATACAGGGCCCGGTCCAGGATGATGTCAACCAGCTGGGGATCCGGATGCTGGACAAAGGCTTCCCTGATATCCTCCACCGCCGCCCGCAGGGCGGGAGGAAGGTCCCGGAAGTCTTCTTCCTGGAACATGGCCTTTAAGCTGTCCAGGGGGATGCTCCCCGCCCCCGGGGAAAGGAGGCCTGCGTCCGGTTCTATCCCCATAAAATGGGCCTTGAGCAGCACCTTGAGGTTGTGGACATCATATTGGACGGCAAAGATATCCACCAACTCGGGGTCTGGGTAAAAGCTCCGGACCATCTGGTAAGCCCGGCTCCGTTCCCCGTCTAAAAGGTCCTCGTACTGGTAGACGTTCTCCAGCTCGGCCACGGCGTTGCCGTAGACGGTTTCCCCCAGGACCTGAAGGGCTTCCTGGGCATTTTTGGCCTCTACCATACGGTCTATCTGTCCCTTTTCCAGCAGCCTGGTTTCCAAGACCCGGACCCTGGCTACGGCGTAGGCGTACTTGGCATCACTTGCCATCAGGGGCTGCCTCCTTTAAACCTCCCTCTTCCCCGGGGAAGAGTATTGCAGCAACCTCCGGTTCCAGTTCATCCCGCTGCATCTTTAGAATAGCTGCAAAGGAGTTATTGATATCCACCCCACCGGACCGGAGAATGAAGCCTCCCTGCAGGGGACGGTCTTCCACCACCAGGGCCAAATTCCCGCCCCGGCCCTGGCTTTTTATTTCCTGGTTTATTTCTTCGAGGAAGGCCGGGGTGAGACGGTCCTGATCTGCCGGTGAGATGATTACTTCTTCCGACCCTGTCTGGATGCTGGCCAGGAGCAGGGAGCGGATGATCCCCTGGTAGGTGGAAACATCGAGTTTCTGCAGTTCCTTGAGGGCAGTGGTGAAAGCCTCTTCCAGCAGGGCCTCCTTGGCGGCCAGTAGAGCTTTCCTCCCCTCAAGTTCCGCGATGGTCAAAATGCGGCGACGTCGCTCTTCGGCAGTGGCCCTGGCCCTTTCCAGGAGCTCCTGCCGGCTCTTTTCGGCTTCTTGTTCGCCCTGGGCAATGATCCGGGCGGCCTTTTCCTCTGCTTCCGCCTTGATAGCATCGGCCTGCTGCCGGGCATCGGCCAGGATCCGTTCTACGATCTTTTCGGCTCCCGCCATGGTGTGCTCACTCCCTTAAAAGTTGATTCCAAAGAGGAGCATAATCGATGCCAGCAGCGCCAGCACGGCATAGGTTTCCACCATAACAGCATAGATAATGGCTTTACCCAGCTCCTCGGGACGCTTGGCAATAACGCCGACACCGGCGGCTGCCGCCCGCCCCTGGGCAATTGCGGAAAGAAGGCCAACAATGGCAACGGGCATGGCCGCCATGAATACGGCCCACCCCTGTTCCATGGTCAGCGGCAGGAGTTCACCGCCGATGACACCGGTCCGCTGCATGATGAGGAAGCCGGTCAAAAGGCCGTAAATACCCTGGGTCCCCGGCAGCGCCTGGAGAAGGAGGGTCTGTCCAAACTTATCGGGGTCTTCGGAAACCACGCCCGCCGCACTCTGGCCAACCAA
>DUVO01000287.1 GCA_012841005.1 Bacillota bacterium
ACCGGTAATGAGGATAATAATTGCTCCCGACTCCTTTAAAGGAAGTCTGACGGCGGCCGAAGTTGCAGAAGGCATAGAAAGGGGTGTAAAAAGGGCTTTACCCCAGGTAGAAACTATCACTGTTCCCCTGGCCGATGGCGGAGAGGGCACTGTTGACGCTTTGGTTTCTGCCACAGGGGGAAGGATTAGAATAAAAGAGGTGACCGGCCCCCTCGGGGAAAGGGTGGAGGCGCAATTTGGTCTTTTGGGCGACGGGGAGACCGCCGTTATTGAGATGGCTACGGCTTCGGGATTACCCCTGGTGCCGCCGGGAAAACGCAACCCCATGTTAACAACTACCTATGGGACCGGGGAACTGATCCTGGCGGCCCTGGAAGAAGGCTGCCGGCGGATTATTATTGGCATTGGCGGCAGCGCGACCAATGACGGGGGGGCCGGAATGGCCCAGGCTTTGGGGGTTAAGCTGCTCGATGAAAAGGGGCAGGATATTCCCTATGGCGCTGCCGGCCTGGCCAGGCTCGCCCGCATTGACGTTTCTTCTCTGGACAGGCGCCTTGCTCAGGTAGAGGTCCTGGTTGCCTGCGATGTCGACAACCCCCTTACCGGCCCCAGGGGGGCAGCCCGGGTTTATGGTCCCCAGAAGGGGGCCGATCCCCAAATGGTAGAGGAACTGGATCAAATTCTCGGGAGGTTTGCTGCTATTTTATTGCGGGATCTGGGAATCGCTGTGCAGGACATCCCGGGTGCCGGTGCTGCCGGCGGATTGGGAGCGGGTTTATTGGCTTTCCTTAAAGGCCGACTGGCTCCCGGGGTAGAACTGGTGCTCTCAGCCGTTAAGCTGGAAGAAAGGATCCAAAGGGGTGCCGACCTGATAATAACCGGAGAAGGGGCGATTAACGGGCAGACTGTGTATGGGAAGGCACCCATCGGGGTGGCCAGGTTGGCCAAAAAGTACCAATTGCCGGTAATTGCCATTACGGGGAGTATTGAGCCTGGAGCGGAGGCGGTCTTAGCGGAAGGTATCGATGCTGTGGCAGCTATCACTCCCGGCCCCATATCCCTGGCGGAGGCCATGGAAAGGGCCGGGGCGCTGGTAACTGACTGTGCGGAAAGGGTAATGCGGTTGCTGGTGGTGGGGGGTAAAATTTCCTCTGGGCAGACACCTGCTCAAGGAGGGTAGGGGGGCTTGTCAAGGACTTATGTCCGGGTAGTATCCCAGTCTAAGGGCCAGATTGATTATCCACTTGGAGCGTTACCTTCCCCATCCCAGCAATGGGATGGGTTTGGTATTTTTCACCTTTCGGCCAGGGAATGGACGAGCATCCGGGAATGGGATATAATGATGGGGGAGTAACACTTATCCCGGTGATGGGAGGCAGTCGCAGTGATTGAACGCCGGATGCTAAAAAATCTCGATCTCCTTCTGCTCCTGACGGTGGCACTAATTATGGCTATAAGCCTGGTGGTGATTGCCAGTGCAACCCATGCCAATATTAATGAGGGTGCTGACCCTTATTATTATGTAAAACGCCAGGGGCTGGTCATTTGTGCAGGTTTAATTGCCCTGGTGGTGATTCTTGCCCTTGATTATCATACCGTGGCCCAGTATGCCAACTACATCTATGTGGCCAATCTCGGCTTGTTGCTGGCTGTTTTGGCCTTGGCGAAAGATGTTAAGGGGGCAGGGCGGTGGATAGATGTTGGTTTTTTTCGCCTTCAGCCCTCTGAGTTTGCAAAAATCCTGCTAATTATTACCCTGGCTAATTATCTGGCCAACACAGCAGGGGAAATGGACAAAATAACTGATCTATTTCCCCTTTTGCTCCATGTAGCCATTCCAATGCTTTTGATCATGCTCCAACCGGACCTGGGTACGGCCCTGGTTTTGCTTGCCATCCTCATGGGGATGATGTTCGTTGCCGGGATAAAAATTCAGCACTTATTCTCCCTGGTTCTCGCCGGTGTAGCAGCTTTCCCCTTTTTCTGGCATTTCCTGAAGGACTACCAGAAGAATCGCCTTTTGGTTTTTCTCGATCCCAGTATAGACCCGACGGGTTCGGGGTACCACGTGATCCAGTCTATAATAGCTATTGGGTCCGGGCGCTTGACGGGCCAGGGCCTTTTTGCCGGCCCTCAGAACCAGCTCAATTTTCTCCCGGAGCAACATACCGATTTTATTTTTTCTGTGGTCGGTGAGGAGATGGGCTTTGTTGGGGCAAGCCTTCTCTTATTGCTCTATTTTATCGCTATTTACCGGGGTATTCATATTGCCCTTCATGCCCGGGACCTGTTGGGGACCCTGTTAGCGGTGGGTGTTGTTAGTATGTTGACCTTCCAGGTTCTGGTGAATGTGGGGATGACCATTGGTATTATGCCCGTTACCGGTTTACCCCTCCCTCTTTTTAGTTATGGTGGTAGTTCCCTGCTCTCAACCCTGCTGGGAATTGGTCTCCTCCTCAATGTGGGAATGCGCAGGCAAAAGATACTGTTTTGAAAGGGTGTTCAGGGATGAGAATGTCTATGGACTGTATTCCCTGTATGATGCGGCAGATTGTCGATGCTGCCCGGCGGGCAAAGGCCGATGAAGGCGCCCAGAGGCGTATCTTGACCGGGGCCTGTGAGTTATTGGCCCGGGGGCTAAACAATGAAGAAATGACCGTTGCCGTCTGCCGTGATCTGAACCGGCTGGTGGTGGAAGAGACCTCTGTTGAAGAACCCTACCGGGACATAAAGGAACGTCATATCAAAGAGGCTCTGACTTTATATCCCCGGCTCAAGGAAAGGGTGGTCAATTCCCCGGACCGTCTCCTGGCAGCGCTGAAGACGGCTGCAGCTGGAAATGTTCTGGACATCTTCATCGATGTAGAGGCCCGGGTGCAAGACGTGGAAGGGATTTTGAAACAGGAATTTGCCCTCTGCTGTCTGGAGGAATTCCGGCAGCAGCTTTCCCAAAGCACTGATATTCTGATATTGGCCGATAATGCCGGGGAGACAGTATTTGACCGGATCCTGATTGAAGAACTGGGGAAAAAGAATGTTGTTTATGCTGTCAAGGATAGTCCCATTGCCAATGATGCAACCCTCAGGGATGCCAGGGAGTCGGGGCTGGAAGAAGTAGCCACCCTGATCTCAGCCGGCTGCAGCACAGCGGGTACCTTGCTGGCAGACTGCAGTGAGGAATTTAGACGTTTATTTTCTGAGGCTGATATTGTACTTTCCAAGGGTATGGGGAATTACGAAGCCCTTTCCGAATCCTCGCGTCCTATTTTCTTCCTCCTCAAGGCCAAATGCCAGCCGGTGGCCGATGATATAGGGGTTCCCCTGGGGAAACTGGTCTTTGCCCGCCAGGAGGATATAGGGAAGTAGGGAAAAAGGGTGTTTCGCCAGGGAGCGAGACACCCTTTTTATCCTGCCTGGGTGGTGCTAAACTGGCTTTTATAGATATCTGCATAAAATCCATCCTGCGCCAGTAGCTGGGTATGGGTGCCCTGTTCCACAACTTCACCGTTATTCATTACCAGAATAAGATCCGCGGTGCGGATGGTGGAGAGACGGTGGGCGATGACAAAGCTGGTCCGACCTTTCATTAATTGGGCAGTCGCCCTTTGGATGAGTATTTCCGTTCTGGTATCGACATTACTGGTGGCTTCATCGAGGATCAGTATGGGCGAATCGGCCAGGATGGCCCGGGCGATGGTTATGAGCTGCTTTTGCCCCTGGGATAAATTGGACGCATCCTGGTTTATCACTGTATCATAACCCTGGGACAGGGTACGGATAAAATGATCCACCTGGGCGGCTTCAGCGGCCCGGATAATTTCTTTTGTGGTGGCATTTGCCCGGCCGAAGGCGATATTGTCCTTGATGGTACCGGTGAAGAGCCAGGTATCCTGCAGTACCATCCCAAAGATGTTCCGCAGTACACTCCTTTTAATATTTCTGATATCGACACCGTCTATGGTAATGCGTCCCCTATTAACATCATAAAAACGCAGCAGCAAGTTAACCAGGGTGGTTTTTCCCGCCCCGGTGGGCCCGACGATGGCCACCGTCTGGCCGGCTTGAATATCGATATTCAGATCCTTGATCAACATATTGTCGCTACTGTACCCGAAGTAGACGTGTTCAAAGCGCACATCACCCCGGGGGGCAAAATGGTTCAGGGCTTTTTCGGCGTCGGCAATTTCTTCCTCTTCGTCCAGCAATTTAAATACCCGTTCCGCTGCCGCAATGGTAGATTGGAGGATATTGGCAATATTTGCCGTCTGGACAATGGGGTGGGTAAACTGCCTTGAGTATTGAAAAAAGGCCTGGACATCGCCAAGGGCAATTGTGCCCTGGGTGACAAAAATACTGCCGACTATGGCAATAAGCACGTAACCGATATTGTTGATAAAACCCAGGAGGGGCATAATGATTCCCGACATGAATTGGGCCTTCCATCCTGCTTCATACAGGCGTTGGTTGATTGTTTGAAAACGGGCCAGGGATTCTTTTTCATAGTTAAAGGCTTTGACAATTAAATGGCCGCCGTACATTTCTTCGACATGGCCGTTGAGGGCACCCAGTTCCTCTTGTTGGGCCGCAAACTGTTTTTGGGAGTGGCGGGTTACCTGCGCTGTGACATAAAAGGACAGGGGCAGTGTCACCAGTGTGATTAATGTTAGCCACCTGTTGATGGTTGCCATCATGATCAGGATACCGGTAAGGGTGACAATTGCCTCGATTATTTGGGTCATGCTTTGCTGCAGGGTGCTGCCGATCAGATCCATGTCGTTGGTTACCCGGCTGAGGATGTCGCCGTGGGGATGGGAATCGTAATACTTGAGGGGGAGGCGGGTGAGCTTTGTGCGGACCTTGTTGCGCAGGTCATAAACCATTCTCTGGGAAACGCTGGCCATAATAAAAAATTCCAGGTAGCGGAAAAGGGAACTGGCCAGGTAGAGACCAACCAGCAGGAGGAGGATTTTCCCGATTCGGGAAAAATCGATACCGGCCCCGGAAACCTGGTTTAACCTATCCAGCATGCCGGTGAAGATAATGGTAGTAACCCGGCCAATGAGTCTGGGACTCAAAATAGTAAAGACAGTACCACTAATGGCGGCGAAGATAACGAAGGACAGGGAGAGCAGGTGGGGCTTGAGGTACTGTAAAAGCCGGAATAAGGATCGTTTGAAATCATGTGGTTTTTCCACGGGCAGGGCCATGGGAGGTACGCCTCTTCTGGGTCGCAATCCGGGGGCTTTCTGTTGTTTGTAACTGTTGCTCATGCAATTTCCTCCTCTGAAAGCTGGGAAAAGACTATTTCTTTGTACACGCCGTTGGTGGCCAGGAGTTCTTCATGGGTACCGATACCGGCGATCCTGCCTTTTTCCAGGACAATAATTTGGTCAGCATCCCTTATCGTGCTCACTCTCTGGGCGATAATAATTACTGTAGCACCGGCAGTTTCCTCCTTCAGGGCAGCCCGGAGTTTGGCATCGGTTTTGAAGTCCAGGGCGGAAAAGCACTCGTCAAAAATATAGATTTTGGGTTTGTGCACCAGGGCCCGGGCGATGGCCAGTCTTTGTTTTTGACCACCGGAGATGTTTTTGCCCCCCTGGGCGATTTCGGAAGCAAAACCGGCCGGTGTCCTGGCAATAAATTCCGTGGCCTGGGCAATCTCTGCGGCCTTGACCACTTCTGCGTCGCTTTTGTCTTTGCCAAAGAGGATATTGTCCCGGATGGAACCACTAAATAGAATCGCCTGCTGGGGGGCAAACCCGACCTTGGCCCGCAGGTCTGCCTGGGTCATAGACCGGATATCAACTCCGTCCACCAGTATGCTGCCACTGTCGATATCATAGAAGCGGAGAAGCAAACGGGACAGGGTAGATTTTCCGGAACCGGTGCCTCCAATTATGGCTGTAACCTGGCCGGGACCGGCAGAAAAGGAGATGTTGTATAGAGCCGGACGTTCTGCGCCCGGGTAACTGAAGGTGACCTTTTTAAATTCCACAAACCCACGCATATCCTCTATGGGCACCGGTACTTGTGGGTCGCGGATTTCGGGAACTGTATCTAAAACTTCGCTGATCCTGTGGGCAGAGGCTAAAGCCCGGGGAAGTTGCATTAACATGAAGGATATGGCCACCAGGGAAAACATAATGTGCATCCCGTATTGGATAAAGGCCATAAGGTCCCCCACCTGCATAAAACCACTGTCAATACGCAGACCGCCGAACCAGATTATTCCGATAGTGGTTAAATTCATAACTAACATCATGGCAGGCATCATCACGGACATTACCTGGTGGACTTTGATGGTGGTAGTGGTGTAGTCTTGATTGGCCCCTTGAAAGCGCTGTTTTTCGTAGTCCTCGCGGTTAAAGGCCCGGATAACCCGGATTCCCGTCAGACTCTCCCGGAGAACTAGGTTTAAGTTATCGAGCTTGACCTGCATCTTTTGGAAGAGGGGAATACCCCGGCGCCCAATGATGGTGATCAGGGCAAAGAGCAGGGGCAGGACTGTGACAAAAATAAGGGACAGGGCCGGGTCGAGGGAAACAGCCATTATTATCCCGCCGATACTCATAAGGGGCGCCATGGCCATCATGCGCAACCCAAACAGTAAGACCATTTGCAGCTGGGTGATATCGTTTGTGGTCCGGGTGATCAGGGAAGCTGTGCCAAATTTATCGAACTCGTGGAGGGAGAAATTTTCCACCTGGGAAAAAACCTTTTCCCGGAGAACCCGGGCGAAGGCGGCGGAAACCTTGGCTGATTGGTGGTTCGCCGCTATGGAAGCGATTCCTCCTAGGGCCGCCACCAACAGCATGCGGCTGCCGATAGCTATAATATAGGCTGTGTCACCCCTGGTAATTCCGTTATTTACAATCTCGGCCGTAAGGGTTGGCAGGTATAGCTCAGTAAGGACCCTGACCATAACCAGGGTAAGGGCGGCGGCAATGGACAGGCGAAAGGGTTTTAAGTAGTGAAAGAGTTTCCCCATAGAACCATCACTCCTGCTTGTTGTGGACTACCTTTAATGGGGGGAGCTTGCCTGCTGGAGCCCTCTGGGCTGTTAATTATCCTTTAAACATTAGTTGGCATAACGCAAATTCTGTGCCTAATTAAGTATATGTTATTTTCCCTGGGGTTTCAATAACACACCACTACAGGCATATGAATGACTTTTTTCTCCTATTAGCAGCAATAAAATATTTATCGGAAAATTTGCCCAACAGGTAGGAAAATATCCTGTCGATAGCGAAGAAGAAATAGTGGAGATAAGGACATAGGGGTAGGTAAGTATGGAAAATTACCAGCGGGAACGGGAACAGCAGGTTGAAGAGATGGTCCCGGTAGTCGGGGTCTTCACCCTCCTTTTTATGTGTATTGCCTTGTTAAACTTACCCTTTAGCTCTTCTTCTACTCCTTTTCTGAGTTTTACTTTGGTTCCTTTCCTTATTTACTTGTTGGTCTTCCGGGTGGGGAAGGTCTGGCAGGTCTTCCTGCCGGTCAGCAGGGATACCGTCAGTAAAACCGGGTGGTATGATTATGTAAAACTTGTGGCCGGCATGGGTTTTGTTGCCGTTATGGTGTATATAACCGGTGGGACCCACAGCAGCTACAAGTTCCTCTTCCTGCCGGTTATCCTGGTTTTTTCCCTGCGGTACGGCTTGACCTGGGGGGTGGCGGCCTGCAGTCTGGCCGGTGCTGCCATCTTCTGGTTTGCCTGGATGGCCAGCCCTGGATTGGTACCAAATCCCTATTTGGAAGCCGATCTGGTCACGATTGGGATATTTTTTCTCGTCAACTGGCTGGTGGCCAAACCCTATCAGGAGTTGATCCATAGTTTTGTAATTATTGAGCGTTCGGAAAAGTTGGCTGCCCTGGGGAAA
>DUVO01000323.1 GCA_012841005.1 Bacillota bacterium
TAGGGAAACTTGCTCCGGTCGAAGGCAAAGTAGGGGTACAGGAAGCGGAAGGCCCGGTGCCCCAGGCCGACCCCTGTAGCCCAGAACTCCCGGATCATCACCAAGGTCTCCTGCCAAACCACGATCCGGTGGGCGTTAGAAGAATCCTTCAAGGAGAATATGGAAAGGAGCCGCTGGAGGAAAACATCTGAATTTAGAAGAACCGGCAGGGACAAGATTCCCAACCCCAGCCCCACCCAAATTAGACGCCTATCCAGGAGCACGGCAAAAACGGCCATTCCTGCCGCAAAGGCCAGCCAGCCGGAGCGGGACATGGTCAGGACAAGGCAGAGGACCTGCAGGGCTGTGGCTCCCCCGTAGAGCAGCCGCTGGCTCCAATCCCGGTGATACCAGGCCAAAGCCAGGCTAAAGGGGAGGACGAAAACCAGGTATTCCGCCAGCACATTGGGGTTGCCGAAGGTGGAGAAGGCCCTGGTGGTCAATTCCGGATGCATTTGGGCATCTACCCAGCCCGACTCCCCGGGAATGCCGATATAATAGCCGTAAATACCGTACAGGGAAACAAGGACGGCCGCCAGCACCATGGCCAGGAGGAAGATCTTAACCCGGCGGCGCTGGGTAAGACTGCTGGTCAGGGCCAGAACAATTCCCCAACCCAGGCAGTGGAGCAAAAATTCCCGCAGGCTGTACCCCAGGGTAATGGAACTTAAGGCACTGAAAAAAAGCAAGGTCAGGAAAAGGTACAGGAAGGGATTGGCCGGCACCCGCAGGTGCAAACTCCCATCCCAAAGGACCCGCAGGAGAAAGGCTCCCAGCACCAGGGCCAGGAGCATAGTATAGGCCAAATTGGGCAAAAAGGGCAGGGCAAAGGGTACCAAAAGGAGACCGAGGAAGTAATTGCCGGCCAAAACAACCACAGCCCCCACGACCAGCAGCAGTTTTGCCACTTCGATGGGGGGAAAATATAAGAATAAGAGACCAATAGCGATGCCAGCCAGCAGCCCCACTGCTTGGTTCCTTTGTTCTCCGGGCCAGACAAGCTTCATTGCCCTCACCCCTCCCAATCATCTACAGCCGTCAGTTTCGTCCAGACCCTGGCAGTCAAACTGTGGCCCCATATTTCCCGGCGCCGGGGCCAGAACCGGGCCGTAAGACCCGCGGCCACAACCAGCAGAACCGCCACCGGCCACCAGGAACCTCCCCGCATCACAGCACCGGCCAGCAGGGTTAATCCCAGTCCCAGGAGAAAGGAAAAGATAAAGCCGGCAGTGCCCGGGTTTTCTCCGGTGACCAGGGCCACAGCCCTGCTCTCCCCGGCCGCCGCCGCCAACCACAGTTTGGTTCTCTGCACCAGGCCCGTTATAATATGGACCCCGCCCTGAACCATGCGCCCGAAGCAGCTCCCTCGATGCCATCCGGGGCCTTCACCCAGCAGCAGGTAAATTATCCTGCTGCCTGCCGCGGCCCTGCTCCCGGCGGCCCCCAGGGCATCTATGAGCCGACGGCAGCAGCTCCCACGCCATATTTTAATTAGTACACTGCTTTCCAGCACAGCAATCACCTTTTTTCAATTGACAATCTTCAACAATTGATAATTGACAGTTGACAATTGATAATTATTTTTTATTCGCGCTAAGATCATTATCGTGGCAGTACCACGGAGGAGTTTTGCCCCGCTGGACAAGGAACCGGAGCGCAAGTTTCTTCCGCGAGGAGAACTGGAAGCGGAGCCAGAAGTGTTTAATAATCAGTTTTTTATCCCACCAGGCACCCGCACGGAGGCCTAATCAAGCACTTCCAGGCCGAAAACTACCGTCTCCACCTGGTAGGTCTGGGTCCGGATGGTGGGGGTCAGGCCAATGCGGACCTGTTGTCCGGTAATCTTGATATATTCCTCCGTCACCTCGGCCGGCGATTCCAGGGTGAGGTAGATGTCATAGCGCCCGGGCACCTCGGCTTCCACCAGCTCCCCGGCTGCCGTAGCCACTGCTTCCTTGGACGGCACCACTTCGATGTCAGTAATGGTCCCAAAGTAACCGTTGCTGTTTTTTTCGTAGACCCGGTCCCCCCGGGCAATGGCATCCACCGTCGGCTGCCTTACCCCCTCCACCACCAGCTGTACCCGGACAGTTTTCGGTTCCGGCTGGTAGGTGGGATTTACGTAGAGAAACTTATAGGCACCAAAGGCCAGCACCAGGCCAAAGACCAGCACCACAGCCAGGTCAATTATATTCACCAGGCCGAACAGACGTCCCTTTTCATCCAACATGGGCTTCTACCTCCTTGTTCCCGCGGCCAGAATTCGGTTATAGATATCAATGTGGGTTGCAGCCATTTTCGTGGTGGAAAAATTGTCCCTGACGTGGGCGAAGAAACTCTCCCCCACCTGCCGGCACAGCCGGCCGTCGCCCTGGAGCCGGATCAGGATCTGGGCCAGGGACCTGCTGTCCCCGGGGGTAAAGAGAAATCCGTTCTCCCCGTCCCTGATCAGTTCCGGTATCCCGCCCACCCTGGTCGCCACCGTCGGCAGCTTGTACAGGGCCCCTTCCAGAAGGACATAGGGGAAACTTTCGCTCCTGGAGGTAAGGACATTTATATCAATGGCATTAAAATAATTGCCGGGCTCCTCCACGTACCCGATAAAGTGAACGGCGGCATCGATTCCCAGCTTCCGGGCCTGCTGGAGGAGATTGTTGCCCTCGGCACCATCCCCCGCAATGAGAAACCGGGTTTCCGGGAACTTGTCCAGGACCGCCGGTACCGCCTCCAGGAGGACGGCCTGGTCCTTGACGGGATGCAGCCTGCCCATGGTACCCACCAGGGGGGTACCGGGAGGAACCTGAACACCCGCCCGGGCCAGAAAGGCATCTCTTCCCAGGTGGGGCTCCCTGCACTGGGAAAGATCGATACCATTGTAGACGGTAAAGATCCGGTCGCCGGAAAAACCCCGGGAAATCAACATCTCCCGGAAATGTTCCGAAACGGCAATATAATAATCAAAAAAGCGCAGGGCCAGTTTGTTGAGGTTGGTATAGACCAGCTGCTTGTACATATTCCCCAGAAAATCCAGCTCATAATCACTGTGGATGGTGGTCACCAGGGGAACCTTCAGCCGCCCTTTCAAGAGGGCAGTGATAAAATTTGCCCTGGAGCCATGACTGTGGATAACATCATAGCCGCCTTCCTCAACCACCCGCCTGAGCTTCCGGACCACGCTCAAGTCATACCGGCGTTCCTGGGGGAGCAGTTGGGCAGGGATACCCCTGGCCAGCGCCTCCCGGTAGACGGGCCCGTCCAGAAAACAAAGGATCTTGACATCAATCCGGTGCTGTAATGCCTGCAGCAACCCCAGGATATGGGATTTTCCTCCCCCGGTGTCGCCGCCACCGGTCACATGGAGCACTTTCACTCTGCAACACCTCCAGCGAGGTCGACCCTATTACATTCGCTGGGAATCCCCTATATTCCTGCCTGCTTTCCATTATCCCCGAAATTGCCAAACTTAGACCGGGCAGAAAAAAAGGGACGACCCCTGCCCTGGCAAATATAGGCAAGGGAAAGTCCCCATTTTTTCACCACCGTACAGTAAACACTGTTACTGGACCCGGTATCCTCCCCTGACCATCAGTATGGTGTCGGTTTCGGCCTTGACCCCCCGTCCGTCATCCCGGGGCACAATCAGCAGGTGATTGGCCGGGATGACTTCACCGGCCGAAAGATCCCTGCCCTGGGTGACATCGCACAGGCCCCCCAGGGGACTGGCAATGACAACGGCCCGGCCGCCCCGCAAAATTATCTCGGTCCCGCCTTCGGCCAGCAAGCTCTGTCCGCCCCGCAAATTCACCACTTCCAGCTGCAAGTACTTGTCCACATAGCTCTTGGCCACCAGGGGGTCAACCTCGGACCCGGGCAACGAACCCTGGGCTAGGACGGCACCGCCTAGCAAAAAACCCAGCAGCAGGGCCGCCAGGACAACCAGCCAAACCTGCTTCTTAGAAAACATAGACAACCTCCTCCCTGACCTGCATTACTAGCTTATTACTCCAGGAAGGTGGAAAATCCTCCCTACCCCTTGGTATTTTGCCGCAAATAGGCGAAAATGAAGGGGTCCAGGTTTCCATCTATTACCCCCTCGGCATTGCCCACCTCAACCCCGGTCCGGTGATCCTTAACCAGCTTATAGGGTTGGAAAACGTAAGACCGGATCTGGCTTCCCCAGGCAATCTCCTGCTGTTCGCCCCGAAGCTGGTCCAGTTCCGACTCCCGGGCCCGCCGCTCCCGCTCAAAGAGCCGGGCCTGAAGAATCTTCATGGCCGTCAGCCGGTTGGCATGCTGGGACCGTTCCCCCTGGCAGGTGACCACAATCCCCGTTGGTAAGTGGGTAATCCGGACTGCCGAATCGGTCTTGTTTACATGTTGGCCCCCGGCTCCACTAGCCCGGAAGGTATCAATCCGGAGATCCTGGGGATTGATCTGCACTTCAAGATCAACGTCCTTAACTTCAGGTATAACCTCCACGGCGGCAAAGGAAGTGTGGCGCCGCCCCGAGGCATCGAAGGGGGATATTCGCACCAACCGGTGTACCCCCATCTCCCCCTTCAGATACCCGTAGGCATTATCGCCGCTGACCAAAATAGTGGCACTTTTGACTCCGGCCTCCTCCCCGGGGAGAAGGTCCAAGACCTCCACCTGAAAGTCGTTGCCTTCCGCCCAGCGGGTGTACATTCTCAGGAGCATCTCCACCCAATCCTGGGCCTCGGTGCCGCCGGCACCAGCATGAAGGGTTACAATGGCATTGTGCCCATCATACTCTTCATGGAGGAGGGCGGCCAGCTCCATCTTTCCCACCCGGGTCTGGAGCTGTTCCAGGGCGGCGGCCGCCTCCCCCAGGGTTTCCTGGTCCCCTTCTTCTTCCCCCAGCTGGGCCAAGACTTCGAGTTCCTCCAGCTCCTTCTCCACCTGCCGGAAGGCTTGGACAAGGTTTTTGTGCCTTGTCAATTCCTGCATCACTTCCTGAGCCGCAGCCGGATCATCCCAGAACCCCTGTTGGGCCGACTTTTCCTCCAGGGCGACTATCCTTTCCTCTTTGCCAGCAATGTCAAAGGGAGTCCCTCACTTCCGTGAGTTTCCCCTGAAGAGCATGCAATTGGCGGTGTAATTCCTCATAAAGGATCACTGGCATCACTCCTTTGGAATCCTCAAGTTAGTCGTCTACTTCTTCCTTCCACAGCACTTCTTGAATTTCTTCCCGCTGCCGCAGGGACAGGGGTCATTGCGGCCGGTCTTTTTCCCGTCCCGGCGGGCCGGAGTCCGGGGCGTTTCCTCGCCGCCGCGGTTGGTAGTGACCACAGCCTGCTGCTGCCTCGAAGGCCTTGCCCCCGTTACCCGCACCTTAAAGGCATAGCGGACAATATCTTCTTGAATGCGGGCAATGAGGCCCTGGAACATTTCGTGGGATTCCCGGGTATACTCGATGAAGGGATCCCGCTGGCCGTAAGCCCTGAGCCCTATTCCCTCCCGCAGCTCATCAATGGCGTCCAGGTATTCCATCCACTTGCTGTCCACCACCCGGAGCATGATGACCCGCTCCAGCTGCCGCATATTCTCGGCGCCAAGGGCCTCTTCCCGGGCCCCATAGGTGGCCCGGGCCTTCTCCAGGAAAAGTTCCCGGAGCTGTTCCCGTTCCAGCCCCGCAAGTTCACTGACAGGCAGAGATCCGGGCGGCAAAAAGACCTGTTCCGCCGCCTCCAGCAAGCCCGGTAAATCCCAGTGTTCAGTGGTCAATTCTTCATTACAGTATACCTGGAGCAGCCCGTCCAGCACGTCTTCCGTCATGCGTAAAATATAACCCTTCAGGTCCTCGTCCTTTAGAATCTGCTGCCGCTGTTGGTAGATAAAAGCCCTCTGCTCGTTCAGGATATCGTCATATCCTAGCAGGCGCCGGCGGATCTCGAAGTTTCTCGCCTCGACCTTGCGCTGGGCATTCTCAATAGCCCTGGTGATGAGCGAGTGCTCAATGGGCTGGTCCTCTTCCAGGCCCAGGCGGTCCATAATATTGCTGATGCTGTCAGAACCGAAGAGGCGCATCAGGTCATCTTCCAGGGAAAGGTAAAAGCGGGAGGAACCCGGGTCTCCCTGGCGTCCCGACCTGCCCCGGAGCTGGTTGTCAATGCGGCGGGCTTCATGGCGTTCCGTGCCGATGATATGGAGCCCCCCCAGTTCCACCACCTTTTTGTGTTCGGCAGCAGTTTCTTCCTTCTTGAGGGCTAAAATGCGCTCATACTCTTCGGGGTCAATTTCTTCTTCCCGCCCGGCCACAATTTTCTTCGCCAAAAACTCCGGGTTACCCCCCAGGAGAATATCGGTGCCCCGGCCGGCCATATTGGTGGCGATGGTCACCGCCCCCAGGCGCCCGGCCTGGGCGACAATTTCCGCTTCCTTTTCGTGGTACTTGGCATTGAGGACATTGTGGGGAATACCCCGCTGCTTGAGGAGGCGGCTCAAGTACTCCGAATTCTCAATGGACACGGTGCCCACCAGCACCGGCTGGCCCCGCCGGTAACAGTCCACAATTTCCTCCACCACAGCCTGGAACTTGACCCGCTCCGTTTTATAGATGACATCGGGGTAATCGACCCGGATCATGGGCTCATTGGTGGGGATCACCACCACATCCAGGTTGTAAATCTTGCGAAATTCATCTTCCTCGGTGGCCGCGGTACCCGTCATACCCGCCAGCTTCTCGTACATGCGGAAATAGTTCTGGATGGTGATACTGGCCAGGGTCTGGCTCCTCTCCTCGACCTTAACCCCCTCCTTGGCTTCAATGGCCTGGTGGAGGCCGTCGCTGTAACGGCGCCCGTACATGAGCCGTCCGGTGAATTCGTCGACGATTATGATCTTGCCGTCCTTGACCACGTAATCCCGGTCCCGCTTCATCAAGGCATGGGCCTTAAGGGCCTGGTCAATCTGGTTTAAGATTTCCCGGTTCTCCTCGCTGCCGTCATGGATATTCTCGATCCCCAGGATTTTTTCGATCAGCTCTGTCCCTTCTTCTTCCCGGGATACAGTCCGGGCCTTCTCATCGACGGTATAATGAACTCCTGGCTTGAGCCGGTAGACCACCCGGTCGATCTTCTCATAAAAGTCGGTGGACTGCTGCAGCTGGCCCGAAATGATCAGGGGGGTCCGGGCCTCATCGATGAGGATGCTGTCCACCTCGTCGATGATGGCATAATGGAGAGGACGCTGCACCATATGCTCCCAGCGGGTCACCATGTTGTCCCGCAGGTAGTCAAAGCCAAATTCATTGTTGGTGCCGTAGGTAATATCAGCGGCATAGGCTTCCTGGCGCTCCTTGTGGTCAAGGCCGTGAACAATCAGGCCCACCGAAAGGCCCAGGAACTTATAGATCTGTCCCATCCATTCACTGTCCCGGCGGGCCAGGTAATCATTGACAGTAACGATATGCACTCCCTTCCCCGTCAGGGCATTCAGGTAAGCCGGCAGGGTTGCCACCAGGGTTTTCCCTTCCCCGGTCTTCATCTCGGCAATCCTGCCCTGGTGCAGCACAATCCCCCCTAGGATCTGAACATCGAAGTGGCGCATACCGAGGACGCGCCGGGAGGCCTCTCTCACCACGGCAAAGGCCTCGGGGAGGAGTTGGTCCAGGGTTTCCCCCTGGGCCAACCGATTTTTAAACTCGGCGGTCTTGGCCTTAAGTTCATCATCCCGGAAGAGTTTCATCCTGCCTTCCAGTTCATTTACCTGCTCCACTATACGTTTAAGCCGTTTGAGCTCCCTTTCGTTGTCATTGAAGATATTCTTCAACAAGCCCAAAACCATAGAAAACACCTCTTTTTTCTTGCCCTTTCATATCAATTCATTTTATCACTTCCCAGGGGAGAAAACAATGCTTCCGGAAATCCTGGCCGGAGTAAGAAAAAAAGAGGCCTATAGCCTCCCCCTATTTCGCAACATCACCCGCAGAAATGCCTCCACCACCCTTGGATCAAACTGTCTTCCGGCGTAGGCCTCCAATTCGGCCAGGGCCTCGGCAGTACTGCGCACCCCCCGGTAAGGCCTTTCCGAAGTCATGGCATCGAAGGCATCGGCTACGGCAATAATCCGAGCCCCCAGGGGAATATCTTCACCCTTCAGCCCGTCGGGATATCCTTCCCCGTTATACCACTCATGGTGATGGCGGACGATAGCGCTTGCCTTTTTGAAAAAATCGACCTCCGATACTATCCGGGCACCGATGACGGGATGCTCTTGAATCGCCTGGTATTCCTCATCGGTCAGGCGCCCCGGTTTGTTGAGGATGGATTCGCTGATACCAATCTTCCCCGTATCGTGGAGCAGGGCCATATATTCTATCACTTCCTGTTCCCGCTCGGGCAGCCTCAATTCCCGAGCCATGGCAACACAGTGCTCCCTGACCCGGTCCGAATGGCCCCTGGTATAGGAATCCTTGGCGTCGACGGCCGCCACTATGGCCTTGATGGTCTGGATATAGAGATTGCGCATATTGGTATACTGTTGAAAGGAAAAGCGGGCCAGGGCAAGGGGAATAACCAAAAGGAGCACACCGGGTATTCCATCCCGGATAAAGAGGATAGCAATCAGTACCGCCAGGGGGATCAGGACCAGGTAATTGATGACTACACTGCCAACCCGGGAAATCCAAATATCCACCGGCGAGATACCCTGGGACAAACCGGCTACAATGGCAATAAAAGAAGAGTTGAGCAAAAAATAAACAAGGGCTCCCATTATAATAGGAACCAGGTCTCCCACCACATCTAAACTGCCGGGTTTACCCCCCCACCACTGGAAAACAATCCCCGCCATCCCAGCGGA
>DUVO01000062.1 GCA_012841005.1 Bacillota bacterium
AAGCCTGACCTCAATTTCCCGCTTCCTTCCCCCCTGGACACTGACGGAAGCCACCCCTTCCAGTCTTTCCAGGCGGGGCTTTATTGTCTCCTCTGCCAGCTCCTTAAGCTGGGCCAGGTCATCCATACCTCCCAGACCTACCACCATAACGGGCATCATGGAAGGATCAAACTTAAAAACAAGGGGCTGGCTCGCATCGTCCGGAAGCCAGCCCCTGACCAGATCTATCTTCTCCCGCATCTCCAGGGCGGCAAAGTCCATATCGGTCCCCATATTAAATTCAATCAGTACGATGGAACTGCCGCTGGCCGTAATGGAACTGATCTGTTTGACATTGGTAACGGTACCCAGGGTTTCTTCCAGGGGACGGGTGATCAGGGTTTCAATCTCCTCGGGGCCCACCCCCCTGTACTCTGTTATGACTGCCGCTATGGGGAAGTTCATCTCCGGTAACAAGTCCAGCCCTACCCTGGTCAGGGAGACACTGCCCAGGATAATAACCACTATAATGAGCATGAGGACGGTGATAGGGCGCTTGAGGGCAAAATCAGTAAAATTCACTCCCCATCACCCCCCAGCCACTCGCTAATAGAGACCTTGCTCCCCTCTTCCAGGTAATGCTGTCCCTTGACCACCAACAGGTCGGTTTCCCCAAGGCCAGTCAAAACTTCCACTTCTTCCCCATTGGTCAGACCCAGGGTAACCAATTTCTTGCGGGCCCGCCCCTCTTCTACAATATAGACATAATTCTGGTCCCCTTCCCGCAAAACTGCCGACCGGGGTATAACCAGGTTGCCCTCACTGGCTGCCACCACCAGATCTACTTCGGCAAAGAAGCCGGGCGCAAGCAGTCCCTCCTCATTTTCCAGGGTCGCCTCCACTAAAAAGACGCCCGTCCGGGGGTCGGCAGCAGGGGAAACGGCCGTCACCACCCCGCTGAATTCCCGTCCGGGTAGAGATATAAAACGCACCTTGACCTCATCCCCCGGGGCAACCTTGTCAATAAGCCTTTCTGTCAGGTTAAACTCCACCTTGATCAGCTGGGGATTGACAATGGCCAGCAAGGGAGTACCCGGGCCGGCCTGCGCCCCTACCTGGGCGTTCACCGCCGTTGCTGTCCCGGCAATAGGGGCTTCTATGGTCCCCCGTTCCAACTGGCGGCGGGCCAGGGCTAAGGCTGCTCGGGCCTGCTTCACCCCCGCCTCGGCTGCCCGGAGGTCTTCCTCCCGGGCCCCCTTGCGGGCCTGCTCCAGCCCTGCCTTGGCCGCCTCCAAGCCTGCTTCCGCCTGGGTCTTTTGCCCCAGGGCCAGCTGTTCCTGCTGGGCGGCCGTCTTCCGCAGCATCTCCACCTGCTTCCGGGCGGCTTTTTCCGCTTCCTCCGCCTGCTCCAGAGCCAGTTCCACCTGTTCCCTGGTTTCGATTAGCACCCGGTCCCGGGCCACTTCGGCCTGTTCCACCTGGTATTTGGCCATTTCGTATTCAGCTTCCGTAACCTTTAATTGGGATTCGAGGGTCTTTTCCAGTTCCCGAGAATCGGCTAGTGACTTCTTCAGCTTGGCAATTTCCCCCTCC
>DUVO01000225.1 GCA_012841005.1 Bacillota bacterium
AAGCAATAACACCAGAAGGAGACAAATGACCAGCCAAACCCATTCCCGCCGTAATAAAATGGCCATAGAGCAACACCTACCTTTCTTTTGGTAATACAACTACTTGATGGCTACCTATTCCAAGGGCTACCTGGGCAGCCGTGATCAATTGTGCCTTTACTTGGGAATTATCCGCCCCGGTAGCTACTATCAGTACTCCCTGAACCGGGGGATGTAATTCCTTGCGTACCAGCCCTTCATTCCTGGTCCCCTGGATACTGGCAGCCATAACCAACTGATTGTCTTCCCTTGTTTCATGAATGACCCTTTGCCCGCCGCCGGTATCCCTTTCCTCCGTCGTCCGCGATTCCACGCTTCTGTTCTGAGCATAATCATATTCCGGTCCACTGGCCAGACTGACGTAAACCGCAACATCACCGGCTCCCTGTACCTCGGTTAAAATCTCGGCCAACTGGGCCGATAGAAACTCTTCATATTGCTGGAGCCCGGTTAAGTTTCCCTCCGGTACGGGATCATTGACCTTGATCGCCGACTCCGGAAGATGAATTTCCGGCTTTGTTGGTAAATCTACACCCGTTCCGCCCCAGATACGAGCGGCAATAAAAAGCATGAGCCCAAGGATCCCAAGCACTACCAGCTTTGCAGAAATCCCCTTCTGGGGCCTGCCCCAGGAACTGTCTGCCGTGTCCAGCTCCTCCCTGTTCGGCCCAAAAAGCAGGTTTTCCTTTACCTTGCTAAATAATCCCATTCCCGGATCACCTCCTACCTAATCATAAACATCCTTATCCGAGGCAAAGATAGATATGGCATCGGGTTCAATGTTATAGAAGGTTGTCAAAACCGCGGTGATTTTCTCCTTAAGTACCGCCGGAAGGGCACTACTTTCCCTGCCGGCCAAACTGGTTTCCTCGCCATTGTCTATCTTAACTACTACCTTTTCCACCACTGGCACCTCTTCGCCGGACTCACTGCCCTGTTTGACCCAGATTGCCAGGCCGGCGATACCGACCCCTCCTTCCTCTCCTGCCCCCTCTTCCAGGTAAACTTTCGCCCGGGCCTCGGACACTTCTTCGAGAGATAGAACCAGGGCTTTGGCCTGTTCCTCCAGTTGGCGCCTGTAATGGGCAAGGGCTTGTTCTTGCACTGTTGCCGCCAGGACCTCGTCTTGACTGGTTACCTCCCTCATTTCTCCCCTATCCATAACACTTTCCTCAAATCTGGGTATGCGCCAGGACACGTCCTGCCGCAACAGAAGGAGGAGGGGGTTGAACAGGGCCATGATGACAAAAAGACCAACAACAACCCGGGCAAACTTACGGGTACTCCCGGTGGGAAGGACCAGATCGATAAAACCGGCCAGGATGACAATGAGTATAAGCTGTTTAACCCAGTCCCGCAGATAATCCAGTAATGACAATTCCCAGCACCACCCTTTTCAACGGAGCATTACCGTCATATTGCCAACGCCTATAATCACTGTAATGGTAATAAAAAACATGATGGCCACTGTAGCAATGGATACTAAAACCACCGTCAGACTGTTGGCCAGTGAATTAAGGCACTGTACCAACCTCCCCTCGGTAATAGGCTGAATGGCAGCCGCCGCAACTTTATAAATCAGGATCAAGGCGGCAAGTTTAAGGATGGGAAAGGAGCAGAGGAGTATAACGGCCAAAACACCCACAAGGCCAATGGCATTTTTTAAAAGTAACGAACAACTGGCAACGGCATCAATGGTATCGGCAAGCATTTTACCAACCAGGGGCACAAAGGTACCAGCGAGAAATTTTACTGTCCGCAAGGATACACCGTCGGAGACAGAAGCAGCGACCCCCTGAACAACAATAACGCCGATAAAGATACTGATGGCAAGACCAAGCAAGACAACGGAGCCCTCTTGAATTAATCCGGCCAGACGTGAAATGCTGACTCCTGAAGATAATTGGCTGACAATGGCCAGTATCGCTGCAATATAGATGAGGGGGAAAATGGTGGATTCAATGACAGTCGCTAAGATGCTGATGATCATAAGTAAAAGGGGATGAAAAACAGCCGCAGAAGCTATCCCCCCCACCGCTGTTAAGAGTGCCAATAAAACGGGAAGTAATGCCTGCATAAAGGTTACCATTCTTTCTACAGCTTCCTGCCCGGTATTTATGGCAATGGTGAAGGTTTGGACTGCCATGGCCAGCAAAACCAGGAAACACACCGAGTAGGCAACCTGGCCTACTTCCTGCTCGGTAAAGGCCTGCTGAATATTGTTGAGAACGGCCGCTATTACAGCCAAAAGGAGCAGCTTACCCAGAAGATGAGAATTGGCCACTACTTCCTGGAAAAGGTATTGGAGAAGGCCGCCAAGCAAGGCCCGCAAATTAAAGGCCTCCTCGCCCCTGGCTACCCTCGCTACTAGTTCCTGCAGGTTTATTTCTGGTACATACTTTGCCCCTTGACGATTAAGGTCGGCAATAAAGGCTTCAATCTTTTCGAAGTCCAAGGCTTCCATTTGTTCTCTAATTATTTGTTCTCGATCGAAGACCTGTTCTTGTTCCTGGGCAGCAACATTGAAGCTGCAGACAAGACAGAGTAAGCAGGCGGGAATAAATAGGACCATGCGTTTTCCAGCCATTACTAACCCACCTTATCCCATTTTTCAGGGCAATAGTTGTAATACAGAATCTAGAATAACCAGCAGCAAAGGAACAGCCAAAAACATAATCATTATCTTACCTGCCAATTCTATCTTCCCCCCGATGGCACTTTCGCCGGCATCCCGGCAGATTTGGGAACCGAATTGGGCGATATAGGCAATGGCCACAATCCTGAGTACGGTATTGAGATAAAGGAGGTCTAAATCGGCGCGAAAGGCCAGCTGCTGCAAAAGATTAAAGACGGTAGCTATGCGGTCCATCAGCAGGAGAAAAATCATAATTCCGGCAGTTAAACTGAGAAGGAGGGCCAATTCCGGGCGCTCTTCCCTGAGGAGCATGACCAAAATCGTAACCACGATTCCGATCCCGACAATGGGCAGCAGTTCCATCAAAACTCACTCCTCAATAGATGCGAAATACCGTTCGCACGGCAGTGAAGAGCTGGTTAATAAGCTGGACGACCATCAATAAAACAATAACGACTCCCGCCAGGGTAAGCATCTGGGCCTGCTCCTGCTTCCCGGCCTGGTGTAAGACTGTATTTAAGATCGAGATTAAGATCCCAATCCCGGCAATTTTAAAAATCAGGTCAATATCCATGGCCGCCACTCCTTTCCATATT
>DUVO01000208.1 GCA_012841005.1 Bacillota bacterium
TCACCCTCTACCAGGGATTCTATGTTGTGGGGATCGGTACCTTGCTCCACCACGGGATAGATGCCTTGATAGCCTTGTTGGTGGTCAAGAGTTTAAAGTATGGTTTTAGTTAGGTCATTTAATGTAGAGAAAATTGAATGTTTATCGAAAACCTGGCCCAAAGGCCGGGTTTTGTAATTGGCAGGCTTATTTACCTGGACAATAGTTGGCGGCCGGTACCGGGGGAGCTGGATTTTTCTCGTTCCCTTGGAGGGATATGGAAGGAGGAGAGCGAATATAAATTGAGGAATAGGACAACCAGGTGAGGTATAATCAATGGGTCATTTTGTGTATCTTCTCCGCTGTCGCGATAATACCCTTTACACAGGGTATACAACTGATTTGGACCGCCGCCTGAAACAGCACCAGGAAGGCAAGGCGGCCAAGTATACCAGGGGACGGCGCCCCTTGTTTCTGGTTGGTTACTTGGAGTTTTCTTCCCGGGGTGAAGCCCTGGCGGCGGAGGCAAAGGTAAAAACCATGTCGCCGAACCGGAAGCTCCTGGTAATAACCGGCGAGGAGCACCTGTCCTGAGATAACAGCCGGCCGGGACACCGCAATCTTGCATTATGGCAATGTTCGATTGCATCGAAAAGGAAGGCCTGATTCGGCGAGGGGCAGAGTTTCGGGGCGCAAATTGGAAACTTCGTGAAAATTTCGCCGAGAAATATTTATAATATAGGCTAATTTACGAAGGGGATTAATCTTTAATAACCAAAAATATAATCTGGCACGTAATTTGCAAATATTTATTCTATTGGAGGAGGATTTGCCAACATGATAAAGGGGGGAGGGATGTCAGCAGTAGGGTTCAAGGTGAACTGGGTGACAATTTTCGGCGAAATTGGATGAAGGGGGTGTACTGACTTGGACCTGAACAGGGAAACCGTCCTTAAGATGTATGAGACCATGGTCACTATCCGTAGATTTGATGAAACGGCGGCCCAGATGGCCCGGGAAGGAATTGTGTACGGTAGTTTTCATACCTATGTGGGTGAAGAGGCAATTGCAGTCGGGGTCGTTTTCAATTTAAAGGATGGGGATGCCATTGCCTCTACTCACCGGGGTAATGGTCACTTTATTGCCCGGGGTGCTGACTTGAGGAAGATGTTTGCCGAATGTCTGGGTAAGATTACCGGTTACTGCCGGGGTAAGGGCGGTAAAATGCATATGGCCATATTGGAACCAGGTCTCATAACTGCCAACGGTATTGTGGGGGGAGGATTGCCCATCGGAACGGGTTTCGGGCTCCATTTTCATATAAAAAAGAGTGACAATGTCAGTATCTCCTTTTTTGGCGATGGTGCCGCGAACCAGGGCGCTTTTCATGAATGTGTAAATATGGCTGCTGTCTGGAAGCTTCCTGTAGTGTATGTCTGCGAAAACAACCAGTATGCCATTTCTACTCCTGTTTCCCAGTCCCTCTCTGCCGAACATGTGGCCGACAGGGGGGTCGGCTACGGTATCCCCGGCGTCCTGGTGGATGGCAACGATGTTTTTGCTGTATATGAGGTGATTGGGGAGGCGGTAAAGAGAGCCCGGCGGGGGGAAGGCCCTTCCCTGATCGAGTGCCTTACCTATCGTTATCGGGGTCACCATGAAGGAGATATACAAAACTATCGTACAGAAGAAGAAATAGAAGAGTGGAAGAAAAAGGACCTGATCATGAGGGTGGAACGGGTGCTTGTGGATACCTATGGTGTTAAACCGGAGGAGTTGATAAGGCTAAAGGAGCAGGTAGAAGAAAAAATACAGGAAGCAGCAGAATACGCCAAGAGCAGTCCCTGGCCTGCCCCCGAGACCCTGATGGAAGACCTATACGTCAAAGAGGATGGTGTCGTGCTATGAAAAACATGACCTACAGGGATGCCATTAAAGAAGCTGTCCGGGAAGAAATGCTGCGGGATCCCGATGTATTCCTCATGGGGGAAGATGTCGGGGTTTTCGGGAACGTATTTAA
>DUVO01000308.1 GCA_012841005.1 Bacillota bacterium
GCGCCCATGCCGGGCACACCTAAAAAGGGCCGGGCTGGAAGTTTATACTCCAGCCCGGCCCTTTTCCTATAAGACTATTTGGTTCTTTTTAGAGCAGGGATGCTGCCCCTTCATCCACCAGGACAACCACATCCGGATGCATCTGGAGCACAGAGGCAGGTACCTGGGGTGTAATTTTCCCCTTGAGCATCTTATAAACAGCTCCCGCTTTCTTCTCCCCACTGGCCAAAAGCAGTATTTTCTTTGCCCCCATAATGCTTTTAATGCCCATGCTTATGGCCTGGGTTGGTACTTCCTCCGGGGAAGAAAAAAACCTGGCATTGGCCTTGATTGTATTTTCAGTAAGATCCACAAGGTGCGTCAGGGCTTCAAAATGTTCCCCCGGTTCATTAAAACCGATATGGCCGTTCTGGCCGATCCCTAAGAGCTGCAGGTCAATACCGCCTACTGCTTCAATAATATTTTCATACCTCCGGCATTCTGCCTCTACATCCACTGCTTTCCCATCGGGTATATTGATATTCTCATCTTTAATGTCAACATGATTAAATAGGTGCTCCCGCATAAAATAATGATAGCTCTGCTCGTCATCTTTATCCAACCCGTAATACTCGTCCAGATTAATGGTTATTACCCGGGAAAAGCTTATTAACCCTTCATTATATATTTTAACCAATTCCCTGTAGGTTCCTACGGGGGTAGAACCCGTTGCCAGGCCCAGGACACTGGCCGGTTTCAGGATGATCTGACTGGCTAGTATATAGGCCGCTCTTTTACTCAGGGTCTCATAATCTTTCACGATCTCTAAATGCATTTTGTTCCCTCCGTTTATCGCCTGTAGATTACCAGAAATTCCTATACCCCTAAATCCCACTGCCATCCCCTTTGTCCCTGCCGTCGCCGGCCGGTTTTAAAGGACTGCTAACGCTGGTGGGAACAACGAGGGGCACCCGCCGAAAACTCGATAAACCCCTTCCTCGTCAACCCTCCCTGGGGTACGTCAGGAGGGTTCTGGCGCTTTAGAAAACCGTCTCTATTGAATTGCTTTGGTTCACCTGACCCTTTCCCTAAGCATCACCCCCTTCTTGGCCAAAAATTATTTACCTTCCGCGTCCCCTTCCTGCCCTTCCCTCTAATGAAAAATATTACAAAAAGCATCTCTTGCCCTCCCAGATTTTCCTCAG
Source organism: Bacillota bacterium (assembly GCA_012841005.1). Classification (GTDB taxonomy): domain Bacteria; phylum Bacillota; class DTU030; order DTU030; family DTU030; genus DTU030. The sequence continues at coordinate 1,185 of DUVO01000308.1, forward strand.
CCCAATTCCTCTTCGATGATATCAACCAGTTGTTTTGCAATGGCCTCTATCTCTGCTTTCCTTTCTCCTTCCACCATTACCCGGATCTTTGGTTCGGTGCCCGAAGGGCGCACCACCACCCGTCCGACACCGGTAAAGGCAGCTTCGGCAGCCCCGATAGCCTCCTGTACCCGGACATTGGTCGCAAACTCAGCTTTCCTGGATACGGGAACACTGTACTGGATCTGGGGCAGCCGGGGCATTACCGCTGCCAACTCCGACAGGGGCCGTCCCGTCTTTTTCAGGATGGAAACCAGTTCCAGGGCGGTAATCACGCCATCACCGGTGGTATTATAGTCGAGAAAGATAATATGCCCTGACTGTTCTCCCCCCAGATTGGCTCCCAAACGCTGCATCTCCTCCAGTACATACCGGTCGCCTACCCGGGTGCGCTCAACCTTAATCCCCTTTTGAGCCAGGGCCAGGTCCAAACCCAGGTTGCTCATCACAGTGGTAACCAGGGTCTGCTGCCGGAGTCTCCCAGCCGCCGCCATCTGGAGGGCGCAGATACACATGATCTGGTCTCCATCCACCAGCCGTCCCCCTTCGTCTACCGCCAGCAGGCGGTCGGCATCGCCATCATGGGCCAGGCCCAGATGGGCCCCTTGCTTGACAACGGCCTCCTGGAGGGCCTCGGGATGGGTGGACCCACAGTTGACATTGATATTGACCCCGTCGGGGTTATTAAAAATGGGGAGCACCTCGGCACCCAGCCGGCGAAAGATCCCGGGTGTTACGAAGGAAGCAGCACCGGCAGCGCAATCTATAACGATGCGCATACCGTCAAAGCCCCCGGGAAACAGCCTTGCCAGATAGTTGAGGTACCGCTCCGGGGCATCCTCAACCGAGTGCACCCTGCCCACCTCCCCACCCGTTGGACGGGGGAGCCGGTCTTGTTGGGAAAGCAGGGCTTCAATTTGTTCTTCAACTGCATCGGGGAGTTTGAATCCCGTGCCGGAAAAGAACTTGATGCCGTTGTCTTCCACCGGGTTATGGGAAGCAGAAATAACCACCCCGGCATCGGCGGCAAGCTCCCGGGTAAGGTAGGCAATTGCCGGTGTCGGCATCACTCCTACCTGGTAGACATCAGCCCCTACCGACAGCATCCCGGCGGTGAGGGCGGCTTGGAGCATTTCCCCGGAAATACGGGTATCACGCCCCACCACAACCCGGGCTTTTCTTTTCCCGTTGGTCAGCAGGAAGGCCCCGGCCCGGCCCAGCCGGAAGGCCAGTTCCGGTGTCAACTCCCGGTTGGCTACTCCCCGTACACCATCGGTGCCAAAAAGTCTGCTCATGCCTGAATACCCCTTTCCAACTTACTAATAAATATGCGGAAAAAAGAAAAGTATCCTCCTACAGTAGGTCTGGACAAACATACAAGGGGGACACGCTGCCTTCTTCACAAGTTCCGGGGAAAATGGGACGCTGGTACTTCCCCCGGGGGGGGAAAACACCTGTCTCCGGTCGCCGGCTGTTTATTAAAGAAGAACCCGGTATTGGGTAGACGGAGAAAAGGGCAAAAAAGTTCCCAACCGGGGCCTCTGCCAGGGAAGCCGTCTTTACCGGCATCTACTTTTTTAGCATAATATCAATCAACCCGGCCCAGCAACTGGTAATTATTTCCAGGTCCACAAAGTGCCCTAGCCTGCCTCCTCCTGCTGTGGGATTTCTTCCCCGCCCTCTCTGATTATAACCAGTACTTCCTCCGGCTCCAGGGCCACCCGCTGTATACCGCTGGGCAAGATTACCCGGACCTTAAGGCGGTGTTCACCAATCTCCAGCCCGGCTGCGTCTACAGAGGCAGTCACCTCCCTGGCCTGCAGGACATTTACCGCGGTAAAGGGTCCGGAAAGGGTGACTGCAACAGTTTGCGGCTGCAGTTCTGCCTCCAATCCTTCACCCAGATTATGTAACCTGATGGGAACCTGCACCGTTTTCTCTAGTTTTATTGGGCTAATTTTAACAGTCACCCGCACCCGGTCCCGGGGAGACTGAACACCTTCGGGCAGGAGCAAACGCAGTTCCTGGGAAATGTCGGCCGTGGATGTGCTTATATCAAGGGGGGCAGTCTCCAGGCTGGTCATCCTGTCCAGTACCTCCTGCCGCCCGTAGACTTCCAAAGCAGGCGGGTCAACAATTACCTCATCGACCTGGTAACCTTCGGCTGGCGTTCCCATAAGCTGTGGTTCAATTTCCAGCGCCTTACTGGGTAATATCTCAACGGGAATTTTCACCTCAACTACTTCCGGCCGGATCTCCAAATTCTCCTCCAGGGAATTCCCCTGCCTGTCCAGTACATGCACAGGTACGACAAATCTGATATCGGCAGTTGCTCCGGCAGCATCAATCCGCACCAGGGCCCGGGCAATTTCTTCCACCTTACTCCGGGGACCTTCGACCACCACCCGGTTGGGATTCAAGACCTCTTCCCCCAGGACATACCCCCGGGCCGGCTGGCCGGTTATGGAAAGCTGCAGTTCCAGCTGTTCCTGTATTATTCGTTCCGTCATTACCGGAAGATGGGAGGGGATTATTTCCATCACCTGCACCCCTGTCGGCATACTGGCCAGGCGCACTTCCGGATTATTTTCTCCTTCAATGGCCTCTGCCATGTTTACATACAGCTCCAGGTCCTCTTCCCCCACGTTAAAGATATCATTGCGCCGCCCCCGCAGGCGCACAGAAACAGGCTGCACTTCTTCAATCAATATCAGGTCGGCGGGCATACCCCTTATTTGGGGAACGACGACAACGGTACGGTCTATTTCCGGGTTCTGTTCATTCACCACAAAGAGCCAGAGGAAAAAGGCGAGGGCTATTGAAATCAGCCTGGCGGCCACATGCCTTTCCAAGAATTTATCCATCGGTAGTCCTCCAATGCAATAAGTTGGAGAAGTTTAGCGGCTCCTTTTTGTAGATTTTCCCCAGGTATTCCTTAAGGCTGGTTTCATCAAGATAGCGCCGCAACCGCCCCTCCTGGGCCACAGAGATGGTCCCGGTTTCTTCGGAAACCACAATGCTGATGGCATCAGATTGCTCCGTTATGCCCAGGGCTGCCCGGTGCCGGGTTCCCAGTTCCTGGCCCAGGTCAGGATTCTCCGAGAGGGGCAGGAAGCAGCCGGCGGCAACCACCCGGTCGCCCCGGATAATGGTGGCCCCATCATGGAGGGGGGTATTGGGCACAAAAATGTTAACCAGGAATTCGGCCGATACAATCCCATCAACCCTAATCCCCGACTCCAACACATCATTGAGGCCCGTCTGCCTCTCCATAACTAAAAGGGCGCCAACCTTATTCCGGCTCAATACCTGGACGGCCCGCACCACCTCGGCAATTATCTCCTCCCAATCTTCTTCCCCCAGGACGGACATTGTCCGGCCAAAGAAACGACCGCGCCCAATCTGTTCCAGGGCCCGCCGCAATTCGGGCTGAAAAATGATGGGAATGGCAATAAGACCGATGGTCATTACCTTATCCAAAAGCCAATAAGTGGCGGCAAGGCCCAGGCGCCGGCTGAAATAAGTGACCAGAAGAAGAACTGCCACCCCTCTGATCAGCTGTACCGCCCTGGTCCCGCGGATCAGCATAATTACCTTGTAGATAACAAAGGCAATGATGAGAATATCGGCTACATCAATAAGCCGGATATAGCGTAATTGTGTAAGCACGGGCCATCCATCCTTTTTCCATCTTGCGGTTTGTTTGGCATATCGGCAGCCAGGACTAGTTATACAACTATGCCCTTTTTGCTTTTGGTATTCTTCCCCCTACTCCTTTTATATTTTCGCTAGAAGGCCCAGGAATACCTTCCCCACGAGAATTTTTCTCCCTTTCCGGCGGCCCCAGGGAAGGAAAAATTATTATTCCGGTAACCAAAAAAGAAACAGGGGAA
>DUVO01000260.1 GCA_012841005.1 Bacillota bacterium
ACTAATGTTACACCTGACTGAGGGTGCACGCCATGATTGTGTTAGTTTTGTGAAATCTATACCCGCCCTTTTGTCTTTGTATCCACAGTTTGAGTTTGCTAAAGGATTGTTGGATTCAGCTCATGATACATTGTATCAAGCTATGACTAAAAGGTGGCAGGGAATTGCGCAAAAAACAGAAAAAGCGCCGAACACGTCGGCGCAAGTTTTATCACCCATGGGGCACTTTTGGATCGGCGCGGGTGGTACCTTGGGTCTGGTTATCCAGGGGAGCCGCATACTCTTCTAAGAAACCCTGTTGCCGCTGTTTTTTCTTTTTATTTTTTTTGCCCATTCCCTTTCCCTCCCTTTTTCTTCTGTCTCTGATGCTCTAGTGTCAGGTTTTCCGAAATCTCTTCCAGGTATTCTACCCGCCCCCGGAGTTCATCCGGCGGCATCCAGGCAAACATACTGGGGATTATCTCCCCATACCGGTCACCATCGGACATGTTTAGACCATAATAGTCATTTAAACGATTTCCCTTAGGGCCTGCCGGGTAATCCTGTTTCCCAGCCATCAAACACTCCCCCATCTGCCGGTACTTTCCTTCACCAAAGCGAAAAAAACCGGAACCAGAAGAGGATATCTGTCTCTATTGTTACCAATGGATCTTTCTTTATCCCGAATCCCTGCTTCCTTTTTTTGTTGACAGCATCTTGGCCGGCAGCAGCTGCTCCTCGTCAAGGAAAAATAGGGCCAGGGCAGCAATAACGGCGGCACACAATGCGGCAACTAGAAACATAAACAATGGGCCCATATCCAGGGCAAGACCTACAGTAGGCGGCCCCAGGGCGGCACCAAAAAAACGAACCGTGCCGTAGAGGGCTGTAACCAATCCCCTTTCTTTAAGGGAAGCACTGGTTATTAGCATATTTAAACTGGGTAGCAAAATGCCACTACCGATTCCAAGAATTATTATGGCTACGAACAAAACATATTGCCTCCGGACCAGGGCAAGAATGATCAGAGAGGAAGTCTGTAAAACCAGGCCGGTTATCACCGCCGGCTTGAGAAGTTTTGCCAGCTGTTTTTGCAGCAAAGTACCCACCAGGTATGACGTCAAGGCCATGGCCAGAACGGGACCCGCAATATATAATCCCGTTGTAAAACCTTTAATATGATAACGGCCCTCTAAAATATCGGAAAAATAACTCAAGACACCAAAGAATAGAAACAAGGTCAACATTCCCGCCAGAAAACAGATCCCCAGTCCCCTACCCTTTTGGGAAAAAATTTGCTGCAGATTTTTCACATATGATTTTAAAGGCTCTTTTTTCCCCCTGTTCTCAGGCTCTTCACAAATAAACCAGACAAGAAGGGCAGCTGTAAAGGCCAGGACACCATAGACAAAAAACGGGGCATACCAAATAATCAGAGCCGCCCCTGCTCCCAGCAGGGGAGCGGCAACCTTCCCCAGGCCATTGGCAGCCTCCAATAATCCCAGGGCCTTAGAGCGTTCTTCTGTCTGGAATATATCACCGGTGAGGGCCATGGCCAGCTGGTAAGTGCCGCCACCACCGACACCCTGGAGGATCCTGGCCAGGAGGATATAAATATATGGTTTTTCCAAGAAAAGGGCGGCCAGACCGGCCAAAACCCCGCCCAGACCAAAAATAAGCAAAGAAGGCACCATTATGAGCTTCCGCCCATACTGGTCCGATAAAAAGCCGGCCAGGGGGATAATAATGCCCGCAGGAATAGAAAAGGCAGTAATAAAGAGCCCCACTTGAAAAAGAGAGACCCCCATGGCCCGCTGCATTTTAGGTAAGACAGGAATTAACATGGAATTGGAGAGGACCAGTACAAAGGGAACGGTGCAGAGGGCAGCAAAGGTTAGTATTGTCCGTCCTTTCAAACTATGCCCCTTCCTTTCTGCTCTGATGGTAGTTTTTTTCTAACCGTCTGTCTATGTCGTTGGCTCGCTTCGTATTGGGCTGGCGGATCGGTATTGCTGCGGAAGACAATAGTGTTTGTCAGTAATCAGTAGTTGGTGTCCGGTGCCGGAAGTACTCGAAAACAGCATGAGACACAGGATAAAAAGAGCGAGGCGAGTGAGGAGATGCAGCGACACTAGACTATCGC
>DUVO01000061.1 GCA_012841005.1 Bacillota bacterium
GCCTTTAACGCCATTGCTGTCCTGGCGGGGCAGGTACTCACCTTTCCGGAACTCTGCCACGGGTGTGGGGGCTGTACCCTTCTTTGTCCCGAAGGTGCCCTGCGGGAGGAAAAGCGCAAGATAGGGATTGTGCAAAAGGGTCAGGGTGGGGAAATATCCTTTGTCCAGGGAAAGCTCGATATCGGTTCTGCCCTGGCACCGCCTGTGGTGGAGGCGGTGCGGGAGCAGGCTGAAAACAGGGGAACAGTGATCATAGATGCATCACCGGGAATCTCGTGCCCAGTGGTGGCTGCGGTCCGGGATGCTGATTTTTGTCTTTTGGTGACGGAACCGACTCCCTTCGGGCTCCATGACCTGGATTTGGCTGCTAAGATGGTGGCAGAACTGGGGGTGCCGGCAGGAGTGATCCTTAACCGGGCCGGCGAGGGAGACGAAATGGTGGAAGAATACTGCCGCCGGCAGGGATTACCCCTCCTCTTGAAGATTCCCTTTGCGCGGAGTTTTGCCGCCATCTATGCCCGGGGAAGCTGCCTTGTGGAGGAACTGCCCCAGTGGCGGGAAAGCTTCCTGGATTTGGGGCGGGAAATAAGAAGGAGGGTCGGGAGGTGAAGGAACTTCTTGTAATCAGCGGCAAGGGTGGGACTGGCAAAACCACCATTGTGGGTTCTCTGGCGGTAGTGGCCGAAAACAAAGTTTTGGCCGACTGTGATGTAGATGCCGCCGATCTCCATCTTATCCTCCGGCCCCAGATCCTGGAGACTCATCAATTCTACGGCCTGCCCAAGGCCAAGATAGATGCCGGGATATGCACCCGCTGTGGCGGGTGTTTGCAGGTCTGTCGTTTCGGGGCGGTCAAAAAAGACTATCAAATTGATCCCACCCGCTGCGAAGGTTGCGGGGTATGTTATCACTTTTGTCCCGCCGGGGCCATTACCATGGTGGATCATTGCTGCGGCCACTGGTATATTTCCAATTCCCCCTATGGACCCCTGGTCCATGCTGCCCTGGGTATAGCAGAGGAAAACTCCGGCAAATTGGTTGCCCTGGTAAGGGAGAAATCCCGGGCGCTGGCAAAGGAGCGTGGAGCCCAATATATCCTTACCGACGGGCCGCCTGGCGTCGGCTGTCCGGTAATAGCCTCCCTGGCCTCTGTAGACCTGGCCCTGGTCGTAACGGAACCGACAGTGGCCGGGCGGCACGACTTGGACCGGGTCCTGGACCTGACGCAACACTTCCGGGTACCGGCGGCTGTCTGTATTAATAAACATGACCTGGAACCAGGTAAAACTCGGGAACTGGAAGAATATTGCCGCCAAAGGGGAATTCTCGTCCTGGGGTTGGTACCCTTCCGGCAGGAGGTTAACCAGGCGCAAGTCCAGGGGAAGCCTGTGGTGGAATACTGCCGTGGCCCGGCGGCAAAGGCCATCGAACAGCTGTGGGAGGCGGTAAGGGAGATGCTCGATAGAGAATCATAAATATTGTGCGGCTGTGATGATGACGGGGCTGGTACGGGTGTACTGCTCCGTAATTTTTTGATCTGGATTAAGGAAAAGGTGTGACGACAATAAAAGGAGGTAATAGAATCCCAGAGGAATAGGCGATGGAGTCGCATACCCATGGGGGCGGATATGCTGCCGGGAAATATGTCGTTAAATTAACAGCAGAAAAGCGGTAAAAGGTTGCCGAAAAGGCATTCCATAGTTCCGGAGACGGGGAGGGGAGTTGGGAAGCTGACATCCTGCACTATATATCGAGATCGTTGCAGGATTACCAATCCCGCTGGAGAATTAGAACATTGAAGCAATTATTATCCCGTTATCGTTAATTAATAGTTTTAAATAACTGAGAAAAAATATTAGCCTTCCTTCTATCGGTCCCATCAGGCTATAAGGGGGGTGGTTAATGGGGTAGGGATAGTGATTTAAGTTAATGGTACTTTAAAGGGGAGGTTGTACATGAAAAGGTTTTTTTGCTTAGTGCTTTGTGTGCTGATGGTCTTTGGTGCAATTGGTTGTACCAGTACGGAGCCAACGGAACCTGAGGGAGAAACATTAATGGTCCCGGGTACCTACACCGGTTACGGTCAGGGTTTTTATCTGGGCGAACCTATTAAGGTGAATGTTACTGTTGATGAAAACTCCATTTTAGAGATCGAAGTCGATAAGGACAACGGGGAGACTCCCACTATACTCCAGGCGGCCATTGATAAGATGGTGCCCCGGATTATAGAACATCAATCGGTCTATGTTGATACCATTACCGGAGCCACTGCCAGCAGTGCTGGGATCAGGCTGGCTGTTATTGATGCATTGAACAAGGCCCTGGAAGCAGCCGGGTCAGATCCTTCCGCTATTAGTGCCTTCCAGACCATCCCCGAGAAGGTTTCCGGCGTGACGGAAACAATTAATACCGGGGTTCTCGTCGTCGGTATGGGTGGTGCAGGTACCACGGCGGCCATGCGGGCAGCGGAAATCATGTATGCTGCCGATCCTGATAATGTCAAGGTATTGGCCATTGATAAAGCTGGTAAATATGGTGGTACTTCTTCCATTACGACAGAAATGTTTGCCATAAATCCTCCCAAATTCCAGGAAGAGCATAATGATGGGAAGGATTATGTGGACAAGACTGCCATGAGGAAGGCCTGGCTGGAATACACCGAAGGCGACCAGAAAACGGAAATGGTGGATATCCTGCTGGATAATTCCGGGAAGGCCTTAGACTGGCTGTATTACGAACATGGATTTAGGTTTTCTACGCCCAAGCGGGGTTTTACAGAAGAAGATATCTATGAAGTCAAATATCAATACCTGCCCAATGATAGGGGCAACAACAAGGATGTTATTGGCCAATATTACGATGGAATTTATGAAGACTATACGGCTCTGGGCGGGGAATACATGCTGGAAACAGAAGCCTACGAATTGATTTATGATGCGGGAACCAATACCGTTAAGGGAGTTAAAGCCCGCCGCTATGACGGTACCGAGTACGAGATATATGCTGATGCCGTTATTTTGGCCACAGGGGGATTTGCCGGTAACGGCGATATGATGACCAAGTATCTCAGCGATGAATATTATCCCCTCAAGGGTGCCTGGAAGGTCCACGGTTCCCTCCAAAATGACGGTAAGATGATAGAAAGTGCGATTCAAAATGGTGCCGGCACCTATAACATCGGTATGTGCCCCATAGTTCACATGGCCGGTACTCCCGCTTTTCTCACCCAGTTTGAAAAACGGGAAATTCCCGGGCAAAAGGGATTCTTCACCGGTAGACCGGCTGTTTGGTCCCCTGGTGATATTCCTTTGAATATGATTGTTTCTGGTGATTCCCTGGCTGTTGGTAGAGACGGAAAACGTTTTGCCGCCGAAACCAACCTCATGATGCTCGATCCCTGGAAGGCAGGCCCCTATTACTACAGTATCTGGTCCAACGATCAAGTGCAGCGGATCAAGGAAGAGGGCTTTACTGCTGAATGGGTCGGCCTGCCCGTTGGGCTGGAATTCTTGGGACACCAGTGTCCGATTCCGCTGAATACACCCCTGCCGGAAGTGGAAGAGGTTCTCCAGGCGGGCATAGAGCAGGGCTTCATCTACAAGGCCGATACTTTAGCTGAGCTGGCCGAATTGATTGGAGTTGATCCGGCGGTGCTGGAAGAGACGGTTGCCACCTATAATGGTTACTGTGATGCCGGTAAGGACCCGGAATTTGGCAAGCCGGCTGAATATCTGGAAAAAATAGGATCCGGCCCCTATTATGCCGTTACCGGTGCACCGTACTGCTACAGCACCTGCGGTGGGCTCGATATTGACACCAACTTCAATGTCCTGCTGGCAGACGGCAAAACCCCAATTAAAAACCTGTATGCCGTTGGTACCGATTCCATTGGTGTTCTCTTTACTGAAAAGAAACCCTATGTTACCTTCGGCGGTGCGGCCCAGGGCTGGGCGTATACTTCCGGTTATCTCTGCGGTGAAATCGCTGCGAACCGGGTGTTGGGAAAATAAGGCGTGGGTGATATACCAGATTCTGTAACACGTCACATTGATATCTGTTGAAGATAAAAGCAAGTGGCCACAGCAGGGAACTGTGGTCGCTTGTTTTTTCTAACAGCGCAAGGAGTTAAGATCTATTTTTTGCCCCTGTCCCAAGTCCCTGCCTGTTGCCACATTTAGTAAATACCCATTGTCCAATGGGGTAAATAATGCTATAATATAACAAACAATTGAACATATAATCAAATGATAAGGGGAGGGTGGTTCACCAATTGGAGAAGGATTCTTTTGCTGTCTGCAGTGAGTTGTGTGTACACTCATCTACCGTTGAGCATGTCAAAGGAGAGATGCTGGCAGAAAATGAGATTACCCGCCTGGCGGAGACCTTTAAAGTACTGGGAGATCCAACACGGATCAAAATTCTTTCTGCCCTGTCAGAGGAGGAATTGTGCGTTTGTGATCTGTCAGCCGTACTGGACATGAGTGTTTCCGCCATCTCCCACCAGCTGCGGGTGTTAAAGGGAGCCAGGTTGGTCAAATACCGGCGGGAAGGCAAGAATATATTCTATTCTCTCGATGACGAACACGTTATTTCCCTGTTCCGCCTTGCCCTGGAGCATGTACGCCATAACTGAATTACCAGCCTTACCGTGAGACTGTAACTACTGGAGGTATAATGATATGCACTATCTTCTGGAGGGACTGGATTGTCCCCATTGTGCTGCCAAGATTGAAAGGGAGTTAAATAAAATAGAAGGGATTGGGCCGATCAGTGTAAATTTCGCCGCCAAATCCCTTCACCTTGACCCGTCCCATGCCCCGGCAGCCCAGGCAATAATTGAAAGGATCGAGCCGGGAGTTAAACTCGTTCCTCTGGAGCAAAGGGAGGGGCCCTTTGGGGACCCAGGCCAAAAAGGCTGGCAGGCAAAGGTTGTTTTTTACCGGGCCCTTGCCGCTGCAGTATTCTTTGTAATTGGCCTTATCTTCCAAAAAGCCCTCGCTGCCACTCCCTACCGGATGGGGGAGTACGGGGTTTTCCTCCTGGCCTATTTTTTGGCCGGGGGGCCGGTGCTGGCATTAGCCTTCAGAAATATTGGCCGGGGGCAGGTCTTTGATGAAAATTTCCTGATGAGCATTGCCACTCTCGGTGCCGTCGCCATCAACCAGCTGCCCGAGGCAGTGGCAGTGATGCTGTTTTATGCCGTGGGGGAATTTTTCCAGGACCTGGCGGTGAACCGCTCCCGGCGATCCATAGCGGCCCTCCTTGATCTGCGTCCCGCCTATGCCAACCTGGTTGTTGGTGATACTAGTTTCAGGGTTTCTCCCGAAGCCGTTGCCGTCGGCCAGGTGATCGAAGTCAGGCCTGGTGAAAGGCTGCCCCTGGACGGAGAAGTGGTGTCGGGGACAACCTTTGTTGATACCTCGGCCTTGACGGGAGAACCGGTACCACGCCGGGTTGAGGCGGGGGATGAGGTGCTGGCCGGGTTTATCAACGGCGGCGGCTTGCTGCGGGTAAAGGTTACAAAAAGCTTTTCCGAATCTTCCGTGGCCAGAATCCTCAATCTTGTGGAAAATGCAGCAGCCCGCAAGGCCCCCACAGAGAAATTTATCACTGCCTTTGCCGGGTGGTACACCCCCCTGGTAGTATTTGGTGCTGCGGCCGTGGCCGTCTTGCCGCCCATTCTTATCCCTGGTGCCTCCTTTTCCCGGTGGTTATATCGTGCCCTTATATTGCTGGTCATTTCCTGTCCCTGCGCTCTGGTTGTCTCCATTCCCCTGGGCTATTTTGGCGGTATTGGTGGGGCTTCCCGCAGCGGGATCCTGGTTAAAGGGGCAAACTTTCTCGATGCCTTGACCCATCTGGACACTGTAGTCTTTGATAAAACGGGAACCCTGACCAAAGGAGTTTTTAAGGTAACGGAAATAATGCCCCAGAATGGCTTTACCGCCGAAGAGGTACTGGGATGGGCGGCCCTGGCCGAGGCCTATTCCAGCCATCCCATCGCCCGGTCGATTCTGGAGGCCTACGGCGGCGAGGTCGATACCGAACTCATTGAGGATTACCAGGAAATAAGGGGACACGGGCTGCATGTAACAATTAGGGGAGGAAGAAAAATTCTCGCCGGAAACGATCGCCTCCTGCACCGGGAGGGGATTAGACACCAGGACCGGGAGCAGAGGGGAACCGTGGTTTATATTGCTGTCGACGGTGTTCTGGCCGGTTATCTGGTCATTGCCGATGAGATCAAGGAGGGAGTACCTGAGACCATCGCCAATCTGCGAAAGCTTGGGATAAAAAGTATTATTATGGTGACCGGCGACAATGGGCATACAGCCGCCCGGATGGCTTCACAATTGGAATTGGATGGTTACTATGCCGAGCAACTGCCGGAAGAGAAGGTCCGGCAAGTTGAGGAATTGATGGCCAACCCGGTGCGGCGGGGCAAACTGGCTTTTGTGGGAGACGGGATCAATGACGCTCCCGTCATAACCAGGGCAGACATAGGGGTTGCCATGGGGGGCCTGGGCTCAGATGCGGCTATTGAAGCGGCCGATGTAGTTTTAATGGATGACAATCCAAAGAAGCTTGTTCAGGCCATCGCCATTGCCAGATATACCCGCAGGATAGTAAAGCAAAATATCCTTCTAGCCCTGGGGGTGAAGGGTTTGGTTGTTGCCCTGGGGGTTTTGGGAGTGGCCACCATGTGGGCGGCAGTCTTTGCCGATGTGGGGGTAGCTCTTCTGGCCGTATTAAACTCTACCAGGACCCTCAACTTTGCCAGGGGAAGGGAAGCAAGATAATCTGCCTGGGACGGGAACAGCCTGTTGGTGACCCCGGTAAGGAATTTTATTTTAATTGCAGGAATAAGGATTCTATTTGTAGAATTGACATAACTTGAAAAAGGTGTTTTATACCGGTACTAACTGCCCAAAGGAGGGTATGGAAATGGCCAAGAAACGTTATGAACGGACAAAACCCCATGTGAACATTGGAACCATCGGTCATGTGGACCATGGGAAAACCACCCTGACAGCTGCTATAACCCGCTGCCTGCAGCATGCAGGGGGAGCAGAATTTATCCCCTTTGAACGGATCGATAAGGCGCCGGAAGAAAGGGCCCGGGGTATCACCATTGCCACCGCTCACGTCGAGTATCAGACGGAAACCCGTCACTATGCCCACGTGGACTGCCCCGGCCATGCCGACTATGTCAAGAACATGATCACCGGTGCCGCCCAGATGGACGGTGCCATCCTGGTGGTCTCCGCCGCCGATGGTCCCATGCCCCAGACCCGGGAGCACATTCTCTTGGCCCGGCAGGTAGGGGTACCCCACATTGTTGTCTTTTTAAACAAGGCCGACATGGTGGATGACCCCGAGCTTCTGGAACTGGTTGAACTTGAGGTACGGGAACTCCTCTCCGAGTATGAGTTCCCCGGGGACGATACTCCCGTTGTAGTCGGTTCTGCCCTCAAGGCCCTGGAGTGCGGCTGCGGCAACCGTGACTGTGAACATTGTGGACCCATCTGGGAACTGATGGATGCCGTTGACGAATATGTTCCCACCCCCGAACGGGATGTAGACAAACCCTACCTGATGCCCATTGAAGACGTGTTCACCATCACCGGCCGGGGTACTGTGGTGACAGGCCGGGTGGAACGGGGTAGAGTCAGGGTACAGGATGAAGTGGAAATTATCGGGATGCGGGATGAAATCAAGAAGACCGTTGTCACTGGTGTCGAGATGTTCCGGAAGATCCTCGACGAAGGTTTGGCCGGGGACAACATTGGTGTCCTGCTCAGGGGTATAGACCGGGATGAAGTGGAACGGGGACAGGTTCTGGCCAAACCGGGTTCCATTAAGCCCCATACCAAATTCAAGGCCGGAGTATACGTCCTGACCAAGGAAGAAGGTGGCCGTCATACACCCTTCTTCAACGGTTACCGGCCCCAGTTCTACTTCCGCACCACCGATGTCACCGGCAATATTACCCTCCCGGAAGGGATCGAGATGGTTATGCCGGGGGACAATGTGACCATGGAAATCCAGCTCATTACCCCCATTGCCATTGAAGAGGGCCTGCGCTTTGCCATCCGCGAAGGAGGCCGGACCGTCGGGGCCGGGGTTGTATCCGAGATTATCGAATAGTTCCTTTGAGCGGAAAGGCAGACAGTATCGCCTTTCGCAAGCGATACTGTCTCTCCCTTTCTTTTTTCTGGTGAGAAAGAAGGCAGTTTTTGCGATGAGGTGAGAGGTTGCCGACCTGCGGGTTGGGTAATTTTCACTGAGAAGGTCCGTGCTAACCGGGCGCAAAGGAGGTTGGATAATGCCACAGCAGAATATTAGAATCAGGCTCAAGGCCTATGAGCACAGTATTTTGGACCAATCGGCGGAAAAAATTGTCGAGACGGCCAAACGGACAGGGGCAAGGGTTTTTGGGCCTATTCCCTTACCGACAGACAAGAGTGTTTATACCGTCCTGAGGGCTCCCCACAAGTATAAGGATTCTCGCGAGCAGTTTGAGATGAGGATTCACAAACGTCTTATTGACATTTTAGATCCTACCCCCAAGACGGTGGATGCCTTGATGCGTTTGGATTTGCCTGCCGGTGTGGACATTGAGATCAAACTTTAGTGTTCTTTTCGCAGGCGGGGCAGATGGGGTTTAGAATTTTGGCGCTATTTTGTCGTGAGTAGTGGATATGGTAGGTGGTTTTCCCACGTTTGTTTCTTTACCAGCACACTCCTCATGTCTCAATTGCGGTTGTTAGGAGGTGGCAAGTGATGGTGAAAGGCATTTTGGGGCGGAAACTGGGTATGACCCAGGTGTTTAAGGAAGACGGAAGGGTAATTCCTGTTACTGTACTGGAAGCAGGCCCCTGTACCGTCGTCCAGAAAAAGACCATCGCTACCGATGGCTATAATTCGATTCAAGTGGGTTTTGACGAAGCTAACCGGGCTAAGGTAAACAAACCCCGCCAGGGACATTTTGCTCGGGCTGGCGTAGAACCGCAAAAGCACCTGCGTGAATTCAGGGTGAATAACCCGGAGGAATATGAGGTTGGTCAGGTAATTAAGGTCGATGTCTTTGCCCCGGGGGACAAGGTGCATGTTACCAGCATATCACGGGGTAAGGGCTTTGCCGGTTCGATAAAAAGATGGGGGTTTGGGCGTGGACCTATGACCCACGGTTCTAAATACCATCGCGGTACCGGGACCTTAACCTCCGCAGGGGCTAGGTTGTTTCCCGGCCGGAAGATGCCGGGGCGCATGGGCGGGAAAAGGGTTACTACCAGGAACCTGGAGGTTGTACGGGTAGATCCGGAGCGGAATTTCCTTTTGGTTAAAGGGGCTGTACCGGGAGTAAAGGGTGCCCTGGTGACCATCAGGGGCGCAGTCCGCTAATAACGGTTTCCCTTCCGCCCCCAAAAGAGTGGAAAGGAGGATGGGTCATGCCGAAGGTAGCCGTATACAATATTGAAGGCCAACAGGTTGGCGAAATAGACCTTGCCGACACTGTTTTTGGCGTAGAGGTTAACGAGGCGGCAATAAAACAGGTAGTTGACATGCAGTTAGCTAATCGCAGAAGGGGTACGTCCAGTACCAAGAGCCGGGGTGAGGTCAGCGGTGGCGGGCGGAAACCGTGGCGGCAGAAGGGTACCGGACGCGCCCGTCATGGGACCATAAGGTCACCCCTCTGGCGCGGTGGAGCCATTACCTTTGGGCCGAAACCCCGGGACTATAGTTTTACCGTTCCCAGGAAGCTTAAGCGCACTGCCCTGCGCTCGGCCCTTTCGGCCAAGGTGGCTGCGGGAGAATTGGTAGTACTGGAAGGCCTGGAATTTGCCGAGCCGCGGACCAGAAAGATGGTGGAGATCCTGCAGAATTTGCATATTACCGGAAAGGCTTTGGTTGTTACCGGGCTGCCCGATGTAAAGGTAGCAAAATCGGCCCGCAATATTCCGGGGGTAAAATCTCTCCCGGCCAACAGCTTAAACGTTTATGATCTTCTCCTGTACGAGCGGCTGGTTTTGACTAAGGACGCAGTGGCAAAAGTGGAGGAGGTGCTAGGGTAATGCAGTCACCATGGGACATTATTAGGCGACCCCTCGTAACTGAGAAGGCCATGCGTTTGGTGGGGGAAAACAAATACTCCTTTGAAGTGGACAGGAAGGCCAATAAAACCGAGATTAAACAGGCCATCGAAGCGGTTTTCAAGGTTAAGGTGAAAAAGGTCCAGACGCTGCAGGTGCCGGCAAAACCCAAACGGCTGGGCCGGTATGTCGGCAGGACGTCGGCCTGGAAAAAGGCCATTGTTACCCTCGAAGAAGGGCAAACACTGCCATTCTTTGAAGGAGCATAGAGATTACCAGGTATTGTACCTGAAGTGGCTAGCAGCAAGTTGGTAAATAGGTAAGGGAGGGAATGTCTAGATGGCAGTCAAGAAATTTAAGCCTACCTCCCCCGGCCGCCGGTTTATGACGGTATCCACCTTTGAAGAGATTACCAAAAAGGAGCCGGAAAAATCCCTTTTGGTACCCCTGAAAAAGACCGGGGGACGAAACGCGCAGGGGCGGATGACTGTCCGGCACCAGGGCGGTGGGCATAAACGCATGTACCGGCTGATTGATTTTCGCCGGGATAAAGATGGGGTACCGGCCAGGGTTGCCAGTATCGAATATGATCCAAACCGTTCCGCCCGGATTGCCCTTCTGCACTATGCCGATGGTGAAAAACGTTATATCCTGGCTCCCGTTGGCCTGGAAGTCGGCAGTGTGGTGGAATCTGGGCCGGATGCCGATATCAAAGTCGGTAACTGTCTTCCCTTGCAGGATATCCCCCTGGGTACCATGATCCACAATATTGAACTGCAGCCGGGCAAAGGCGGTCAAATGGTACGTTCGGCGGGGGCCTCGGCTCAGCTTATGGCCAAGGAAGGAAACTATGCCCATATCCGGCTTCCTTCCGGCGAAGTTCGGCTGGTGCACTCCCGCTGCCGGGCTACCATCGGCCAGGTGGGGAATGTGGAACATGAGAATATTACCCTGGGTAAGGCGGGGCGTGCCCGCTGGAAGGGAATTCGTCCGGCTGTACGGGGCGTTGTTATGAACCCGGCTGATCACCCCCATGGGGGCGGTGAGGGTAAATCCCCCATCGGACGGCACCCAGTCACACCGTGGGGCAAGCCGACCCTTGGTGCCAGGACCAGGAAGAAAAAAGCTTCAGATCGCTTGATCGTAAAACGGCGGGCTAAGTAGTTCATGGGAAGGGGGTCTTGATGTGGGCAGATCACTGAAAAAGGGACCATATGTCCACCCCAGCTTAGAGAAAAAGATCCGGGAAATGAATGCCAAAAAAGAAAAGAAGGTCATAAAGACCTGGTCCCGGAGTTCAACAATAACTCCGGATATGCTCGGGCATACCATAGCGGTGCATGATGGTCGCAAGCATGTCCCCATATATATTACCGAGGATATGGTCGGTCACAAGCTGGGCGAATTTGCACCAACCCGTACCTTTAGGGGCCATGGTGCCCATACCGAACGATCTACAGCCCTAAAATAAGGACGAGGGGGGGCGATGAACTGTGGAAGCGAAAGCAGTAGCACGCTTTGTACGCATTGCACCGCGCAAGGTGCGAATTGTAACTGATCTGATCCGGGGTAAGAAGGTGGATGAGGCCATGGCGATCCTGCAGTTTACCCCGAAGCGGGGAGCCAGGTTGTTGGAAAAAGTTTTGCGTTCCGCCATTGCCAATGCCCAGAATAACTACGAGATGGATCCCGGAGCACTGTATGTGAAAAAGGTCTATGTAGATGAGGGGCCGACCCTGAAACGGTTCCATCCGCGGCGGATGGGGCAGGCTTTTCCAATCCTGAAGCGGACCAGTCATATCAGTGTAGTCCTCGAGGAAAGATAGAGGAAAGTAAGGAGGGATATTAGTGGGTCAAAAGGTGAATCCAATCGGTCTGCGGACTGGCATCATCAGGGACTGGAAAGCCAGATGGTATGCCGGCAAGGATTATGCCGACCTCCTGCATGAGGACCTGGCGATTCGCAAGTACATTAAAGATAAACTGTACGAGGCAGGTATCTCAGCGGTGGAGATCGAGCGGGCGGCAAACCGGATCCGGCTTACGGTACACACTGCCAAACCGGGGATCGTCATCGGCCGGGGGGGTTCCGGTGTCGAGGCTCTGCGCAAGGAACTGGAAACAATGACCGGCAAGCAGGTCCATATTAATATCGAAGAAGTGAAGGTCCCTGAACTCGATGCCCTGCTGGTGGCGGAAAATATTGCGGGGCAGTTGGAAAGGCGTATTGCCTTCCGCAGGGCCATGAAACAGGCTATAGGCAGGACAATGCGGATGGGAGCCAAGGGAATTAAGGTTGCCTGCAGCGGGCGTCTTGGGGGAGCGGAAATGGCCCGCCGGGAAGGCTACCATGAGGGAACAGTACCCCTGCAGACACTGCGGGCTGATATCGATTATGGTACAGCAGAAGCGAATACAACCTACGGGAAAATAGGAGTCAAAGTTTGGATTTATAAAGGGGAAGTACTTCCTTCTGCAACAAAGAAAGGTGCTACGGAAGGGGGAGAATAAACATGCTGATGCCCAAAAGGGTTAAATACCGTCGCCAACACCGGGCTAAAAAAATCGGCAAGGCAAAACGGGGAACAGAAGTAGCATTTGGGCAGTATGGTCTCCAGGCCCTGGAGCCGGCCTGGGTAACGAGCCGCCAGATTGAAGCAGCCAGGACGGCCATGACCCGGTATATGAAGAGGGGCGGTAAGGTCTGGATCAAAATCTTCCCCGACAAGCCCGTCACCGCCAAACCGGCGGAAACCAGGATGGGCAAGGGGAAAGGTTCCCCCGAGTATTGGATTGCTGTTGTTAAGCCGGGACGGGTCATGTTCGAGGTAGCCGGGGTAGCGGAAGAAGTAGCCCGGGAGGCGCTGCGTTTGGCTGCCCATAAGCTGCCTCTGAAAACCAGGTTCGTAAAACGCCAAGAAGTAGGTGAGGCCGATGAAAGCTGAGGCACTGCGTGACCTGACCGATAAGGAATTACAGGAAAAGCTGAACGACTTCAAAGAGGAGTTGTTTAATTTAAGATTCCAGCTGGCCACAGGTCAATTGGAGAATCCCCTCCGGATCCGCAATGTCAGGAAGACCATTGCCCGGATCAAGACAATATTGCGGGAGCGGGAGCTCAAGGAAGAGCGGGTATAAAGGAAGGGAAAGGCGACAGGGAAAGGGGGCAGAAGGATGGACGAAAAAGGCAGCCGCAAGGTACGCTATGGAACGGTTGTTAGCGATAAAATGGATAAAACCGTTGTGGTATCAATTGAGACAACTGTCCAACACCCATTGTACAAACGGGCCATCAGGCGGACAACGAAGCTGAAGGCCCATGACGAAGATAACAGCTGTGGGATCGGCGATCGGGTCAAGGTAGAATCAACCAGACCCTTGAGCAAGGATAAAAGGTGGCGGGTTGTGGAAATAGTGGAAAAGGCCAAATAGGACGCCGAACATGTACCAGGTACCACAGCGCTGAAGGGGGGTTGTACCATGATTCAGCAGGAGACCAGGCTGAAGGTAGCGGACAATACCGGGGCCAAGGAACTGTTGTGCATCCGTGTTTTAGGTGGTTCCCGGCGGCGCTACGCCAGCATCGGTGATATCATTGTCGCTTCTGTTAAACAGGCAACGCCAGGGGGAGTTGTTAAGAAGGGAGACGTGGTCCGGGCTGTAGTTGTACGGACGAAACGGGGATTACGCCGGCCTGATGGTTCCCATATAAAATTTGACGAGAATGCCGCAGTTATTATCAAAGACGATAAAGAACCAAGGGGTACCCGGATCTTTGGCCCTGTGGCCCGGGAACTCCGGGATAAGGAGTTTATGAAGATTATTTCCCTGGCACCGGAGGTACTGTAGAAGACTGCCGGGAAGGAGGGAGAAAAGTTATGAATACCAAGCTCAAGATCAAGAAAGGAGATACAGTGCTCGTCCTGGCGGGGAAGAATAAGGGGGATAAGGGCAAGGTCCTGCAGGTAATCCCCGCAACGAGGCGGGTCATAGTGGAGGGGATAAATTTAGTAAAGCGGCACACCCGGGCGACGCCCAAAATGCCCCAGGGTGGGATCGTGACCAAAGAAGCTCCCATCCATGTCTCTAATGTAATGCTGGTCTGCACTAAATGTGGAAAGCCCACCCGCACCGGGGTCAAGATACTTGCCGACGGGAAAAAGGTACGGGTTTGCAAGCGTTGTGAAGAAGTAATAGATAAATAATGGTCGGAAGGGAGGTTGTGCCGGTGGGCCTGAAAGAGCGCTACCAAAAAGAGGTTATCCCGGCTTTGGTCCAGAGATTCGGCTACAAGAACATTATGGAAGTACCCCGCTTAGAGAAGGTAGTTGTCAACATGGGAGTCGGGGAGGCCATTCAAAACCCGAAACTTCTCGATGCTGCCGTCAATGATCTGACCATAATAACCGGGCAAAAACCTATTATAACCAGGGCGAAAAAATCCATTGCCAATTTTAAACTGCGGGCCGGGATGCCCATCGGGTGCAAGGTAACTTTGCGGGGACAGAGGATGTACGATTTCCTCGAAAAGCTTTTTAATATTGCTCTCCCCCGGGTCCGGGACTTTCGCGGAGTTTCGCCCCGTTCCTTCGACGGCAGGGGCAACTACAGCCTGGGGATAAGGGAGCAGCTCATTTTCCCGGAGATAGATTACGATCAGGTGGAAAAAATCCGGGGGATGGATATTATTATTGTTACCAGTGCTAAGACCGATGAAGAAGCAAGGGAATTCTTGCGCTTGCTTGGGATTCCCTTTAGACCCGAATAAAGGGGGGAAAAAAATGACCAGGAAGGCACTGATCGAAAAGTGGAAGCAAAAGGGTAAATACAAAGTACGGGAATACAACCGCTGCCGGATTTGTGGCCGGCCCCGGGCCTACCTGCGCAAATTTGGCATGTGCCGGATCTGTTTCCGGGAAAAAGCCAACCAGGGGGAAATCCCTGGCATTACCAAGGCCAGTTGGTGAGGCCAGAATTTTACGGAGGTAGGAAGGAGGTAAATGCAATGACCATGACAGACCCTATTGCCGATATGCTGACCAGGATCAGAAATGCCACTATGGTTTACCACGACTCCGTGGAGGTTCCTTGCTCCAAGATGAAGCTGGCTGTTGCCCAGATCCTGAAAAACGAAGGCTATATTCGTGACTTTACACAGCTGGAAGACAACAAGCAGGGTATCTTGCGTATTTACTTGAAATATGGGCCCAACCGGGAAAAGGTCATCGGCGGGTTAAAACGAATCAGCAAGCCGGGCTTAAGGGTGTACGCCAAAAAAGATGAAATTCCCCGGGTCCTGGGTGGATTGGGGATAGCAATTATCTCAACCTCAAGGGGACTCATGACCGACCGGCAAGCCCGGGAGGAAGGCATCGGCGGCGAGGTATTGTGCTACGTGTGGTAAAATCGGCTGCCCTTTACCAAAGGTAGATAAATTAGGGGCAGGCGGGTAAATAATTGTGCCGGCCCTTTTCGGGAAATGTCCCAGCCGGTAATCCCGGTCTCTATTTTGCGGATAAGGACTGGAGCAGAACCGGCGGATCGGGCAAAACCCGGTGAGGGTCAAAGGTGTAGGAGGTGGAAAGATGTCCCGGATCGGAAGGTTACCCATCGAGATACCCCAGGGAGTACAAGTGAACCTGGTGGATAACCATATAATCGTCAAAGGACCCAAGGGTCAGCTGGAAAAGGACCTCCCGGGCGAGGTGAAGGTGGAAATACAGGATAACCAGGTGGTAGTAACCCGGCCTTCAGATGAACGGAGACACAGGGCCCTCCATGGTTTGACAAGGACCCTGGTGGCCAATATGATCGATGGGGTTACCAAGGGGTTTGAAAAGAAATTGGAGATTGTGGGTGTTGGTTACCGGGCTGCCCTGCAGGGGAATAAACTATCACTCCAGGTCGGATATTCCCACCCGGTGGAAATCACTCCCCCGCCTGGAATCGAAATTGAGGTGCCGGCACCAACAAAGATCACAGTAAAGGGGATCGATAAAGAGCAGGTTGGTGCCCTGGCAGCCGATATCCGGGCAGTAAGGGGACCGGAGCCTTACAAGGGCAAGGGTATTCGCTATGAGGGTGAATATGTCCGCCGAAAGGTTGGTAAGGCCGGCGCTTAGAACGGGTGTCAGGCAGCAGCGCAATTTTGATCTGGAGAAAGGAGTGAAGCCAGGATGCCCAAGGAGAGTCGTAATGTAGCCAGAATAAAACGGCATAAACGGGTGCGGAACAAGGTATTTGGAACAGAGGAACGCCCGCGGCTCAATATATTCCGTAGCCTTAATCATATTTATGCTCAGATTATCAATGACCAGACCCCCAGGACCCTGGTTGCAGCATCAAGCCTGGACCCTGAACTTAAAGGGACTATGGCCGGTGGGGGAAATATCGCTGCCGCCAGAGAAGTCGGTACCCTTCTGGCCCAGAAGGCCCTGGCCAAGGGGATAACCAAGGTAGTCTTTGATCGGGGTGGTTATAAGTATCACGGTCGTGTGGCGGCCCTGGCGGAAGCGGCGCGGGAAGCAGGGCTGGACTTTTAGGCAAAAGGGAGGGATATATATGCAGAGGGAAGAAACTACTGCTCCGGAACTTGAGGAAAAGGTAGTGGCCATTAACCGGGTCGCCAAGGTGGTCAAGGGTGGCCGGCGCTTCAGCTTCAGTGCCCTGGTCGTAGTCGGCGACAAGAACGGCCGGGTTGGCTTTGGCCTTGGTAAAGCGGGGGAGGTTCCCGAGGCAATCCGCAAGGGAGTCGAAGCGGCGAAAAAGAATATGATAGAAGTTCCCATCCGGGGGACCACTATCCCCCACGAGATCATAGGCCGGTTTGGTGCCGGCAGGGTACTTTTGAAACCGGCTGCCGAAGGGACCGGGGTTATCGCCGGCGGGCCGGTCAGGGCAGTTTTGGAATTGGCAGGGGTACGGGATATATTGACCAAATCTTTAGGTTCTGCCAATGCAAACAACATGGTCCGGGCGACGATGGAAGGACTCAAGTCCCTGAAGACTTCCCGGGAAGTGGCCAGACTGCGGGGCATACCGGAGGAAAAGTTGTTAGGCTAGGAGGTAGTTGAAATGGCAGCATTGAAGATTACCCTTAAGCGCAGCCTGGCCGGTTCACAGCCCAAGCAGCGGGCAACGGCCAAAGCCCTTGGGCTAACCAAGCTGCAAAAGAGCGTTATCCATAAGGATAATCCCCAGATTAGAGGAATGATCGCCAGGATCAATCATTTGATTGAGGTTGTGGAAGTAGAAGAATAAACCCATGGCCCAACGGAAGGTTCGGATTTATAGAGCCAGGGTGGTGTCAGGTACTTCCCTTGTAGATTCAGGGGGACGGTAAAGTTACTTTATTTCAAGGGGGTGGAATTGTGAAACTCCATGAACTAAAACCGCAAGTGGGGGAAAAACGAAACCGTAAACGTGTCGGCAGGGGAATCGGTACTGGTTTAGGGAAAACCGCTGGCCGCGGCCATAAGGGACAGAAGGCCCGTTCCGGCGGAGGTGTCCGCCCCGGCTTTGAAGGGGGCCAAAAACCCCTACAACTCAGGCTTCCCAAGCGTGGTTTCAAGAATATCTTCCGGAAAGAATTTGTAGAAGTAAATGTCAAGGAGCTAAATCGATTTGCCGATGATACTGTAGTTACCCCCGAATTATTGCTGGAAAGTGGTATAATTAAAAAGGTTAAGGATGGGGTAAAGATCCTGGGTCAAGGTGAATTGGAGAAGAAACTGGAGGTCAGAGCCAACAGTTTCAGTAAGTCCGCTGTGGAAAAGATCACTGCAGCGGGTGGAAAAGCAGAGGTGATTTAGGTGTTAGCAGCCCTGCGCAATGCTTGGCGAATACCGGAGCTGCGGCAGCGGATTAAGTTTACCTTTTTAATGTTCCTGGTGTTCAGAATCGGGTCCCATATTCCGGTACCCAATATCGATATTGCCAAGATCCAGGAATTTTTGGAAGCAGGAACCCTCTTTGGTTTCCTGGACATGTTTTCCGGGGGTGCCCTCAAAAGTTTCTCCATCTTTGCCCTCAGCATAACGCCGTATATTACTGCTTCCATCATAATGCAGTTGTTGACCATTGTGATCCCGAAGTGGGAGCAGTTGGCCAAAGAGGGTGAAGAGGGACGGAAGAAATTAGCCCAGTACACCCGCTATGGGGCTGTAATCCTGGCCTTTATCCAGGCGGTGGGGATGAGCATGTGGATGCGCAATGCCGTCGTGGATCCTTCTTATTTGACCTATTTTGTCATTGCCATCACCCTGACAGCGGGGACGACCTTTTTGATGTGGCTGGGTGAGCAAATCACGGAGAAGGGGATCGGCAACGGGATTTCCCTCATTATTTTCGCCGGGATTGTTTCCCAACTACCCAGCGGGCTGGGTAAGATTGTGGGTTATGTGCAGGTGCGGGCCATCAATATCCTGAACATCCTTGCCCTGGCGGCAATTGCCCTGCTGGTGGTCGCAGCCGTTATTTACATCCAGGAAGGTGAGCGCCGGATCACTGTCCAATATGCAAAAAGGGTAGTGGGACGGAAAATTTACGGCGGTCAGAGCACCCACATTCCCCTGAAGGTAAACCAAGCCGGTGTTATTCCCATTATCTTTGCCAGTTCGGTGTTGATGTTCCCCGGCACGGTGGCCCAGTTTATTAATCACCCCTGGGCCCGGGCAGTGGCCGGATGGCTACAATTTGGGACCCCCCTGCATACTACCCTGTATGTCCTGTTGACCATCTTTTTCACCTACTTCTATACTGCTATCACCTTCAATCCGATGGATGTGGCCGATAATATGAAAAAGTATGGTGGCTTTATTCCCGGGCTTCGCCCCGGTAAGAGGACAGCTGAGTACATTGACCGGATCCTTAGCCGCTTAACTTTGGCCGGCGCCCTGTTTATTGCTGGTATTGCTATTATGCCGGTTTTTATAGGGCAGCTGACGGGTATCCAGGGAATCTATTTCGGGGGGACGGGTGTCCTCATTGTTGTCGGTGTGGCCCTGGAAACCATGAAACAAATCGAAGCCCATATGCTCATGCGGCATTATGAAGGATTTATGAAGAAATAGTACCGGAGGATTTAAGGGTAGAGAAGGGGAGGGATACCAAAATGCGCCTGATTATGTTGGGCCCCCCTGGAGCAGGAAAGGGAACCCAAGGTGCGATGCTCGCCCGGGCATTGCAGGTCCCCCACATTGCCACAGGCGATATATTCCGGCAAGCAGTCAAGGAATTTACCGCACTGGGGCGAAAGGCCCAATCTTATCTTGAGCGGGGGGAACTGGTACCTGATGAAATTGTTGTGGAGATTGTGCTGGAGCGGCTCCAGAAACCTGACTGTGGGAAGGGTTTTATCCTCGATGGTTTTCCCCGTACAGTAAAACAGGCACAGGCATTGGAGGAGTTTTTGCACAAAGAGGGTAATGCTTTGACGGGTGTCATCCTTCTTGATGTGGACCCGGAAGTGCTGGTAGAAAGGTTGACAGGCCGCCGGGTTTGCCGCCGGTGTGGAGCTACTTACCATTTCCAGTATATGCCTTCCCGGGTGGAAGGCCGCTGTGATGAGTGTGGGGGAGAGCTTTACCAGCGAGAGGATGACAGGGAAGAAACGGTGCGGCACCGGTTGGATGTCCATGAAAGTCAGACCAGGCCACTTAGGGATTATTACGAAAAACGGAATTTACTCTATGTCTTTGATGCAGCCCAGCCCATCGAAGGGGTCTTTGTTGAGATCATGGAGCAATTGGGGAGAGGGCAACTATGATCCTTTTAAAATCAAGGCAGGAAATCGAAATCATGGCTGAGGCCGGCCGGCTGGTAGCGGCCACCCTGGCTGAGCTGAGGCGGGTTATTGAACCCGGTATTACAACCGGGGAACTGGATCGAATTGCAGCATCCTTCATTGCCAGAAACGGGGGCAAAGCTGCCTTTAAAGGATACCAGGGTTTTCCTGCCAGCATCTGCACCTCGATTAATGAAGAGGTTGTCCATGGTATTCCTGGGTTAAGGCAACTAAAAAATGGAGATATTATTAGTATTGATGCCGGTGTGGTAATTAATGGTTATGTAGGGGACGCGGCAGTTACAGTACCGGTAGGTGAAGTTGAACCGGAAATCCTGCGTTTGCTCCAGATTACAGAGGAGGCCCTGGCCCGGGGAATAGACCAGGCCAAGGTAGGTAACCGCCTGTCCGACATTTCCCATGCGATCCAGAGTTATGTGGAGAGCAATAATTTTTCCGTTGTGCGCGACTATGTCGGCCACGGTATCGGTCGCCAAATGCATGAGGCTCCCCAGATTCCAAATTTCGGTCCCCCGGGGCATGGTCCCAGGCTGGAGGAAGGGATGGTACTGGCTATCGAACCCATGGTCAATTTGGGGACTTACCATGTCAGGACCCTAGATGACGGCTGGACGGTAGTGACCCAGGACGGTAAACCCTCTGCCCATTTTGAGCACAGTGTCGCCATCACTGCCGACGGTCCTGTTATCCTGACCAGCTTAGGTTCAGGGGAGGGAAGAAAAAATGGCAGTAGGTAGGCTAAGGCTCGGACAGTTGGTGGGTTCTCGAGCTGGGAGGGATAGTGGCCAGCGGTACCTCGTTGTTGGCAAGTCCGGTGATCGGTTTGTGCTTGTAGCGGATGGCAAAACGCGAAGGGTAGCAGCACCGAAGAAAAAAAATATCAGGCATTTGATCTTCCATTCCGCCGTTGCCGAGGAAATAGGGAACAAATTAACTGCCGGGGAAGAGGTTACTGATGAGGAGATCCGTTTAGCCTTGACTGAATTGGTTGAGGAACAAGGGTTTTCCTTGCCCACATAAGGAGGGTGAGAAACAGCATGTCCAGGGATGACGTTATCGAGGTAGAAGGCAGGGTTATTGAACCTTTGCCCAATGCCATGTTCCGGGTAGAATTGGATAATGGTCATAAGATCCTGGCCCATGTTTCGGGGAAAATACGGATGCATTTTATCCGTATCCTGGCCGGTGATCGGGTTCGTATTGAACTCTCACCTTACGACTTAAGCCGTGGCCGGATTACCTATCGGTATAAATAAGTCGAAATTGGGAAAAGGAGAGTTGGCAATGAAGGTAAAACCTTCGGTAAAACCTATTTGTGAAAAATGTAAGGTTATCAGGCGTAAAGGAAGGGTCATGGTTATTTGCGAAAATCCCAAACACAAACAGCGGCAGGGATAGGTGACCGGTGGGAATGCCTATAGCTGTCAGGCTGTAAGGGTTTTCCAGGTATTACATTAGGAGGTGAAGGTACGACATGGCACGTATTGCCGGGGTAGACTTACCCAGGGATAAACGCGTTGAGGTTGCTTTGACTTATATTTACGGGATCGGACGCAGCACTGCCCTAAAGATTATCCAAGATGTGGGTATCGATGCCGATACCAGGGTCCGGGATCTTACCGAGGAAGAAGTAAGCAGACTGCGGGAGTATATCGATAAGAATGTCAAGGTAGAAGGGGATGCCCGCCGAGATGTTGCCCTTGATATCAAGCGTTTGATTGAAATTGGCTGTTATCGTGGTATTAGGCACCGGCGCGGCATGCCGGTCCGGGGCCAGAGGACCAAAACCAATGCCCGCACCAGAAAGGGCCCCAGGAAGACTGTCGGCGTAAGGCGGAGTAAATAAAAAATTCTAGTCTAAAGGAGGGACAAACTATGGCCAAAAGACCAGCCCAAAGAGTAAAACGGCGGGAGCGGAAGAACGTGGAACGTGGGGTAGCCCATATCCGCTCCACCTTTAATAATACCATCATTACCATTACCGATAAGAACGGAAATGCAATTTCCTGGGCCAGTGCCGGCGGCGCCGGGTTTAAGGGGTCACGGAAAGGGACACCCTTTGCTGCCCAGCTTGCTGCGGAAAC
>DUVO01000049.1 GCA_012841005.1 Bacillota bacterium
AGCCTTACCCCCGCCCCTGGAAAGCCCCCCGGGGAAGCATCCCTTGAGGAAGAGGTTAGGGAAGAAGGGCTGGCGCTAGCACCGGAACTCCTTGAGGTTGAGGGGGAACCGGCGGCGGCAGAGGCAAACAACTCTCCCCAGGGGGAGCCCATTTCCGGGGAAATGCCGGCTCAGGGCGAACCGGATCTTCCCCCGGTCCGGCTGCTGATTACCAGGGATTACGGCCGGGAGGTCCTGCTGGAAAGGGAAGTATCTCTGCCGGAGAATAGTTCAGTAATGGACCTTTTGGAAGGGGAAGCTGCAGTGACCGGAAGCTACGGGGGCGGCTTTGTCCAGGGCATCGACGGCCTGGAAGCCACCGGCGGCTGGGGCGGTGAGAGGCTGGATTGGTTCTATTATGTCAATGGCGTCTTTTCCCCTGTGGGAGCCGCCGATTATATCCTCAGTCCCGGAGATGTGGTCTGGTGGGACTACCATTACTGGAGCAGCGGCCTTGTCTTTCCCGCCCTGGTGGGCAGCTTCCCCGAACCCTTTGTCAATGGCTTTTTGGGGAAAGGACAGGGAGTTCTTATTTTGAGCCCGGCGGAAAACGGGGAGACTGCCCGCAAATTGCAGCAGGGTCTTCTTGCTGCCGGTGCCGGTGAAGTGGCTCTTGGAGAACCAAAGGAAGCTTTACTGGCCGAGCGCTCCTGTCCCACCATTGTCCTGGGCCTGTGGAAAGAACTTCAGGAAGTGGAATGGCTGGCAGAATTGAACCGGAACCACCGCCGGGCCGGTATCTGTGTCCACTTTACCCCTGCAGGTTTGGAACTGGTAGATTACCGGGGTCAGGTGGCAGGAAGGGTGGAGAAAAGTGTCGGTGTCATTGTGGCTACCGGGGCAGGGAGCGGTGATGCCAACCCCCTCTGGCTGGTTGCTGGAACCGATGGGCCAGGTCTGGAAAGGGCGGTGGAGGCACTGACCCGGGAGCCGGAAACCATAAAGGGGCTTTTTGGGGCAGTGTTTGTTGGGGATGAGGTAATTGCCTTACCCCTGATGTAAAGGAGGGCCAGGATGCAGGCCATTGTCTATCGCGAAAGGGATAACTTACTCTCCCGGCTCCATCCCCTGACGGGCCTCCTTTATGTGGCAACCCTGGTCATCCTGGCTCTCCTCTTCTCCCATCCCCTCTACCAGCTGGCTTTGTTTTTGGCGGTGGGAGGAGTCCTGCTGGCGGCGGGGGGCTGGCAGGTATGGCGCCCCTATCTTTACTTTAGCCTGACCATGCTGGTCTTTATTGTCGGTTTTAATGGGGTCCTGGGAGGATGGGGGGAGACGATTCTCTTTGTCGGGCCTGCCCTTCCCATTCTGGGCCGCCTCCGGCTTACCCTGGAGGCCCTCCTGTACGGGGCAGGCATGGGCCTTCGCCTCCTGGTACTCACCAGTGCCTTTTGCTTTTATACCCATATGGTGGACCCGGAGGGGGTAATGCGGTTGCTGAGCCCCCTGGGCAGTCGTTTTGTTCTGGTCATAACCATGGCGACTCGTTTCCTGCCCCTTTTAGTGCAGGAATTCTACCGCATCATGGCCGTCCAGCGCTGCCGGGGGGTGAAAGTGGCGGGGACAAGCCTGAAGGAGAAGGTGGGGAGCATGGTGCCGGTGTTGAATATTCTCCTCCTTGCGGCCCTGGAGCGGTCCCTCAAGGTGGCGGAGTCCATGCAGGCCAGGGGGTACGGCAGCGGTCCCCGCCTGGTTTATGTCACGGATCTTTGGAGGCCCCGGGATTATTTAATGCTGGCCGCTCTGGCTCTAAGTTTTCTCCTGGGGGTGGTAGCGGTGGCAGCGGGATGGGCCCGGTATACCTATTATCCGCGGCTGGAAGGGCTCCAAACCGGCTCCTTGGTCCCCGCCCTGATAATAATGCTGGTTTTGGCTCTACCGGCGGTTTTGAACTGGGGGTGGCTCCACTGGACCTGGTTGAAATCAAGGATCTGACCTATTTTTATCCCCAGGCGTCCCGGCCGGCCCTGGCAGGGATAAACCTGTCGGTGCCGGCGGGACAGTTTGTCCTGGTGGTGGGAGGTTCGGGCAGCGGTAAAACCAGCCTCCTGCGGGCGGTGGCCGGCCTCATACCTGCCTTTTACGGCGGGACCATGGCGGGCAGGGTTTATCTTAAAGGGGAGGATATCGGG
>DUVO01000125.1 GCA_012841005.1 Bacillota bacterium
CAAAAGGCCGAGAAAACCGCACCGGAAGCCAAAACCCAGGGCCGCCGAGTTTTCCGGTTCATAAACCAGAGCCGCATCATTGAGTTGTAATTTGTCCAGGGCATCCCGCAGGTCCTGGTAATCATTGCTTTCCACCGGGAAAAGCCCGCAGTAGACCATGGGAGTAACCCGTTTGTAACCCGGCAGGGATGATTCAGCCGGGTTGTCAGCATCGGTTATGGTGTCACCAACCCGACAATCATGAACATTCTTCACACCCGCTATTACATAACCCACATCCCCGGCAGCCAGCTCGGCAACTGCCGTTGGTTGAGGGCGAAAAACGCCGATTCCATCCAGTTCGAAAACCTTCCCGCCGGCCATCATCTCAATACGCATCCCGGGACGAAGATTACCTTCAACTACCCGGACATAGGCAACAACACCCCGGTAGGGATCATAGTGGGAATCGAAGATGAGGGTCCGGAGGGGAGCAGCCGGGTTTCCCCGGGGGGGTGGTATTCTTGCCACCACGGCTTCCAGGATGGCATCTACGCCTTCACCCGTCTTGGCACTGGCCAAAATAGCCTGTTCCCCATCTAAGCCCAGGACTTCTTCCAGTTCCCGCTTTACCTTATCGGGATCGGCACTGGGAAGGTCAATCTTATTGATGACCGGTATTATCTCCAGATCATGTTCCAAGGCCAGATAGACATTGGCCAGGGTTTGGGCTTCCAGACCCTGGGACGCATCTATAACAAGAATGGCCCCCTCGCAGGCGGCCAAGCTTCGGGAAACCTCATAACTAAAATCTACATGCCCCGGGGTATCAATAAGATTCAGGGTGTAAGTTTCCCCATTCTGGGCCTCATATTGCAGGCAGACCGCCTGCATTTTTATGGTTATCCCCCGTTCCCTTTCCAGATCCATGGTGTCTAAAACCTGATCCACCATCTCCCGGTCTGAGAGGGCACCGGTTCGCTGCAGGATTCGATCGGCCAGGGTGGATTTGCCGTGATCAATATGGGCAATAATAGAGAAATTTCGGATCTTCTGCTGCCGTTCCAATTCTCGCCCAGAAAGGCCCAAATTCCATCTTCCTTTCCTGTAATGCGTATCTGCACCAATTATAACATCTTATTATAGCCCCGGCAACTCCTTAGGCCCTTGCAGCAAATTGAACAGGGATAACCTCCGCCGATATCCGGCACCGGCAGAGAGATGAAAGAATATCCAACACTTCTGGCTTCGCTCTTTTGTTCTCCTCGCGGAGGGCTTGTCCAAAGCGGAAGGAGACGGACAATGCCCCAGAGGGTTCATGAGCTTATTGTTAGTTGTGGACTACTGACTACTAACTACCGATAACCGTTATCACCGCTCGTCGAAATGTCGCTCCGCCAGAAGTGCCGTCTTGGCAGGGTTGGTCACTTTACAGAGACGGCGACCGCTCTTCTAACCTTGACCTCTAACTTCCAGGAGGGGCGGCCCCGCAGTACAGCCTGTCCAGAGCGCAGCGGAGGGAGCCGGCGGCATAGGCAGTCGGCCTATAAAAAGCTATTATCGGGGCAGTGGAAACAAGGTAACAGTAGTCGGAAAATATATTTTCCTCTGACCGAACTGTAACCACACCCTCTCCGGCTCCTCTTTTATTATCCCCACCGTTACCAACCCAGACAGTCTAATTTCCCGCCCCTGAAAGGAAACCCGGTACTCCCCCGGTGCCGGGAGTTGAAACCGGGGAAAGACGCCTGGAGAATCGCTATAAGCAAGTAGTGAGTTTTCCACAGCAAGCAGCCCCATAAACACCAGGAGGACCAGAAGAAAAATTAAGATAATATGGGCTTCGCCCTTCACAGGCCAGGGGTTTCTATTCATCACCATACCACTCCGATTTATACTCCTAATCTTTGGAGATTATCGCCGCCAGCACATCGGCTAGGCACTCCGCTGCCCTGGTAATCTCCTCCATATTATTTTCCACTCCCCCCAGTTCCACCAGTATCATACGGGGAGAAAGGTGCTGATTATACCGGGCCCGGCTGGTCCGCACCCCCCTCGAAAGCCCCGGATACATCTGCTCCATCTGCCGGCTAATTTGCTGGGCCAATATATGATTCTCCCTCCAGTTGGGATGCTCCAAACCTAAACCATCGGTCCCGACCATAAAGAGGATACCTGCCATTTTTTCTCCCGCCACGGTGGTGCTGGTTATGCTCCGCGATTCGGCCGCCGATGCGCTGGGGGCATCCCGGTGGAGATCGATAATCAACTCCAGGTCAGGATGTTCCTGTAGGATGGCGGCAACAGTTTTTGCCGAATGGCTGTAAGCCTCCCGGTGGACATCGATATCATGGGGTGTCTGATCATGAATAACCGTGATTCCCTTCTTACGCAGTTCTTGAGCCAGCACCTGGCCCGCCCGCACTATGCCCGAGACATCTTCGTAGACATGACTGGCATTATGGAGAGGAATAAAGGTCTCGGAAGCATGGGTATGGAAAATTGCAACCCGGGGTCCCCCTTCAGGCAGATTTGTCGGGGGGGGAGGGGAAGAAGGTGTCGGGTTAACCGTTGCCACTTCCCGCCTTTGGGAAGGTATGCGTTCTTCCCGTTTCTGGTCGGAAAAACTCACCTGCCTTAATAGTGGTACCTGACCCAGAATAATACTTCTCGGCTCAGAAATATCAATCCAGGTCAATAAACCCACTGCCTTTTCCCAGAAACTTCCTGCCCCCGGCCCTGGAACTTTTTCCCCTTTATCTTTTTCATAACGAAACAGGGGAAGGCCATGGGACAATACTTCCCTATAATCCAGGGGCAGCCATTGCAAAAAGGAAGCAAGGAGATTATTCCTCTGTTCCTCACCCCCCTCGCGACGGGGAGCAAAAACCGTTACTGCCGCCGGTGAAGGGGGCCAGGAAAATGATACTCCGGCGATGAGGATGCAGGTGGCCAGGGTAAGCAGAAGGGTATTCCGCAGCAACGGGTTTACTCTCCTGAAAAAATCCGGCAGGCGAGGTGGAGAACGTAACCAATCCAAAATGTCTTCACCTTCCCTTCCCGTTACACAGAACATGTATATTCCCGGGTGGGAAGGAATATGTCATTATCCCTTTTTCAGCCTCTTAAAACAGGGTCGCCTCTCACATCAAGGACCCGGGGCACTCGGCTGGCCTTAACTATTATTTCCCCTGCTCCCTGTTTAATGCGAACGGCAAAAATATCCCGGTACTCCCTGTTAACATTCCTTGATTTTCTCCCAGGGTCATGCTACAATGTTAAATGTTGAGAAATTCCTTTCCGGGAGGTGAACTTGTTGGCCAATATTAAATCAGCAGTAAAGCGGGCACGGCAAGCCGAAGAACAAAGACGCAGGAATGTTTCAAACCGTTCTGCCATCAAAACAGCCATCCGGCGTTTTGAAGCAGCCCTTACCGCTGGAGACATGACTGCTGCCAAGGCGGCTCTGCGACGGACCACAATCCTCCTGGACAAGGCAGCAGCCAAAGGTGTCATTCATAAGAATAAAGCCGCGCGGAAGAAGTCACGCCTGGCTAAGCAATTGGCAGCTGTAGACACAGCCAGTTAGAAAAAAGCGCCTGGGGCGCTTTTTTTGTATGTAAAGGCAAAACCCTCTTGACTCCCGCTCTCATTTATTAAGGAAGCAACAGGTGTAAAATATAGATCACCACGAGCCCCCCCAGGAATCCCCCGGTGGTAAGGGACAGGCTGTGCCCCCTGCCGGCCGGCAGGAGTTCATCGACAACTAAGTAAAACATAGCTCCACCGGCCATGGCCAGGAGAAGAGCAATGAAGTCCTGGGAGAAACTGATGAGAAAAAGACCGATCAATGTGCCCAGGGGGGTAAAGAGGCTTACCAAAACAGTAATCCCCATAATGGACCATTTTGAAACACCGGCCATGTTGAGGGGTACAGCAACGGCCATACCTTCCGGGAGATTATGAAGACCAATGGCAAGGGCGATGGCCAAACCCAGTTGCCCGGGGACTGCATAGCCGGCAGCGATGGCAAACCCCTCCGGAAGGTCATGGAGGGCAATGCCAATTGCGATTAAGTAACCCATCCTTAAAAAATTTTCCTGAGCCAGGCCGCCTCTCGGAAAAAAAACGTCAAGTACCGCGTCAAGGATTTGCAGGAGAACGATGCCACACAAAACCCCTACTGCCGTCGCAAGAATAGTACCCTGCTGCAATGCGGAAGGAATAAGATCGAAGAAAACTATCCCCAGCATTATGCCTCCCGCACAGCCTAAAAAAAATGGCAGTTCCCTTTTCATGGTACGTCCCCAAAAAAGTACCGCTGCCGCCCCAATGGTAGTGCCAAATCCTGCCAGCAAACTGGAAAGCAAAACGGTGTTCATTAAACAGTCACCCCGGGAAGGTAATTTATTTTAACCCCTTGCTGCGAACAGCATTTCTGTCACTATCCACCATTTCCTAGGGGGCGGATATCTACCCTCCCTTGCATTCTATTAGGCAAGACAATTGCTTATGCCTTCTTGGGGCCGGTTATTTTCAGCAGCAAGAGCTCCAGAACAAGCCCTGGTTCCAGCCGTCCTCCCTTCAGCTGCCCATCAGCCCACAGACATTCTTCCAGGCAGGCCGCAATGGTTTCCCGATCGAACTGTTTTCCCTGTTCCAGGGCCTTTTCAATTACAAAGGGGTGTTGTTTTAACCGGGAGGCAATCTCCCGCGGGTTCAAGCCTTCCCGGTCCAGTACCTGAACAACACCAATAATCCGCAGCCTCTGGGTGAGCAAAAATAAGAGCAACAGGGGCGGTTCCCCGGCCGCCAACATCTGATTTAACAACAGCAGGGCCCGCCGGGTCTGTCTTTTCCCCACCGCATCGAGAAGAAAAAAGATATTTTCCTTAATACCGGGATCAACCAAAAGCTGAATATGCTCCCAGCAGATCTCCCCGCCCTCGCCCACGTAAGAAGCCAACTTGTCCAATTCCAACTCCAACCTGTTCAGATCATACACCCAAATCCGGGCAAGATAGGAAGCTGTTCCACCCGCAATCTTTACCCCTTTACGCCGGACCCGGGCTGAAATCCAATTGGCTAAATCCCGTCCTTCCAGCCGGGGAAATTCCCATAACCGGCCCTTCTTCTTTATCAATTGCACAGCCCTCTGCCTCTGATCCACCCCTCCACGGGCGACAAAAACCAGACATGTTGTAGCCGGAAGCCCTTCCAAAAGGGCCACCAGCTCTTCTTTCTGGCCTTTCCGTTTCCTGGTATCTTTACCCCGGCGAAAATACGGGCAGTTCTTAACCACCACCAGACGCCGGGAAGAACCAAAGGGCAGCATCTCCACAGCCGCCCTGACATCATCCAGGCCAGACTCTTCCCCATCTAAATAATCCCAGTTGAAATCCCTGCCACCCGTCCCCAAGATCAACCTGCAAAGACTTTTAATAACCTCTTCCATGAGATAATCTTCTTCTCCAAAGAGAAGATAAACCGGGGCAATAATCCCCTCCTTCAACTCCCTAAAATACTCTCGATACTCCAATTCCCTATCAACTCCTCGGCAAAATAACCGGCATCGGGGAAAACCGGTCCTATCCTGTCATTTCCCTTCTCCCCGGGCTTTCTCCACCCAGACCCTTTTCCCGTCTGTCCTAATTTTGATGGCACCATCCACATCGGTGCGGTAGATCTTTATCCCCAATAAGTCCAACCTTTCCAGTGTTTCCCGGTGGGGATGCCCGGAACTGTTGGGTCCGGTAGAAATAGCAGCCAGGGATGGCCTGATCTGTTCCAAAAACTCCCGTCCATTGGAATTCCTTGCGCCATGATGGGCAACCTTCAAGATGACCGCTTGCGGTACCCGGTTATATTGTAACATATATTTTTCCCCGGCTTCTTCCAGATCTCCGGTGAGAAGAAAACTGACTGCACCCATCCTTAAGAGTAAAACCAGGGAATTATTATTACAGTCATCATTGGTCCCTGTTAAAGGGGTAGCGGGAGGATGCAAAACTTCACACTCCACTCCCCGCCCCAAATCCAACTTATCTCCCGCCCCAACCTCAAAGAAGGGGATGGTAAAAGTATCTGTAAGGCCATATTCCTCCGGTTTAAAGAGCTTGGAAAACACAATTCCCCCGACGGGGATGCCCGCCGTGACTTCAGCCAAGCCGCCCCAGTGATCCTGATGGGGGTGGGTTAAAAAGATAAGCTCCAGGCGCCGGACCCCCTGCCGGCGCAGGTAGGGAACAATCACGTTGGCGCCGGCATCATAGCCCTGCTCCAAGCCCCCCGGGCCTGCATCGACAAGATAAGTCCTCCCCCCGGGAAGGGTAACCACAACAGCATCTCCTGCCCCTACCGAGAGAAAAGTAACCTCCAGATAACCGGAGCCCAGGAAAGGGAAAATCCAGGAAAACAGCAGGAAAAATACCAGAACAACGGCCGCCACCCGGCAATAAATGTTTCCCCCTTTTCCATCACCCCTGGCTGCAACAAGCCGGGGCAGTAAGACAAGCAGGGCATAGTAGACCACCAAAAATGCGGGCCGGGGTGGGGGCACATAAAGATAGGCGAAGGGAAGGGAAGCAGAAATAGCAGTAATTTTTAGAAATAATGTGATTAAGATGCTGTTGGTCGCGGCCAAAAGCCTGGCGAGGGGGAGAAAGAAGAGACCTGCACCACAGCTGATAAGCCCCAGGCTCATTATGGCTCCCGCCAGGGGAACTGCCACCAGGTTGTTAAATACCGACCAGGTAGCGATACCACAAAAATGATAGGCCAGTATCGGCCCTGTTGCCAGCTGGGCGGCGCTGGAA
Source organism: Bacillota bacterium (assembly GCA_012841005.1). Classification (GTDB taxonomy): domain Bacteria; phylum Bacillota; class DTU030; order DTU030; family DTU030; genus DTU030. Next base: position 6,795 of record DUVO01000125.1, read on the forward strand.
ACTGCCAGGGAACAGGCCAGCCAGCGGGGTAAAAAAGAAAGGGCTCTTACCAGAAGGGGAGACAGGTAGAGAATTCCCCAGGTCGCCCCAAAGGACAGCTGAAAACCGGGGGTAAAGAGGAAGCCGGGCTGTACCAGCAGCAATAACAAGCCCGCCCCGCTGAGGGCGGTAATACTATCGGAACGCCGGTTAAGCAAAAGACCGAGAATACCTATCCAGAGCATTATTCCCGCCCTGAGGACCGAGGCCCGGAAACCAATCACCATTAAATAAAAACCTGCAACCAGACCGCTGACCAGGGCAGAAAACCGGGGCGACCACTTAAGTAGCCTGCCCAAACCATAACCAAGGCCGGCCACAAAGCCAACATGTAAGCCCGATACCGCCAGGAGGTGAACAACACCACTTTTTTCCAACTGCTGGAGAATATCTGTATCAAGGGCTGCCCGTTCTCCAAAGAGCAAGCTCTGCAACATTCCAGCCTGGTCAGTAGGAAGGGTATCTTTAATAACTGCCAGCATCGACTCCTTTACCTTCAGGGCATGAGCAACAGGGAAACTGCCTTCACCCCGGGAAATGACCGTTATCCCTTCCGGCCGCGGCAAAAGCAGGTATTGGATCCCCTGGCGCCTCAGATAGGTATTGTAATCGAAATTCCCAAAGTTGGCCGGCCGGTCTGGTACCGAAACCTGTCCTCGCACCTGAAGTCGGTCTCCATAAACGACATCCCTACCCACCCGCC
>DUVO01000056.1 GCA_012841005.1 Bacillota bacterium
ATATTACCACAATCCCGGCCAAAAGCAACAGGAGTAGCACCCGCAGGCCAGACCTTTGCCCGGGCCGCCGGGTTGGTTTAATTACCACCGTCTGCTGCTCCGGTACTTCTCCGCGTGCCTTGGTGGGAATAATTGATTGATGCCGGGGAAGTTCTACCCCGAGAAAGCGGGCATAATTGCGGAGAAAACCCCTAGCATAAACATTACCCGGTAGAGTTGCATAATCACCTTCTTCCAGGGCTTTTAAATACCGGACGCGAATCTTGGTTTCCTCTGCGACGGTTCTGAGGCTAATACCCTTCTCTTCCCGCACCCTTTTTAAATACTGCCCGATTTCCTCCCGGGACTTGGCATCATCCTTCATTATCTGCAGGTCTTCGGCCACAACATCACCTCCCGTTCCACTATCACCCTTACCCGTACCCGTACCAATTTTTTCTATAATTCGCACTTTGTTTATCATGGGCTCCTTGTCACCTGCGGCAATCCATTGGCAAGCTGAAACTTACCTACAGGATAGTGACTCCTTAGATAGTGCTCAATTTGGAAAACTGCCGCTTCTAAATCCTCGGCCTGTACAATTAGTTCATAATCCTGCTCCGGCAGCTGTGATTTCCTGTACAAGGGGTCATAGTATTCTCTTAAAAGGATTTCAACAAAGGCCCTCAGGTTTCCTCCCTGCAACAATAACTTCAGCTCAGCCACCAGCCTCTTTCCCAGGCGCTTTGCCAGCCTGTCAAGGGCGGCTTCCGTTTCTTCTATTTCCGCTTCACCCATATTGGTATATTCCCGTACTATTCGCCCCACACGGACTGGTAAAGCGGCTTCCACCTTAATCCGTTTTCCAGTTTGGATGGCAGCATAAAGAAAATCAGGGAGAAGCACCCGTCCAATGCGTTTACTTTCACCCTCGACCAACAAATAAGGAAAACTGTTAAGTTCTTGCAGCTGCTCCCACAAGAGGGCATCAAACATTTTTTGTCCCCTCTGCTCTTTAAAGCCGAGACCACCAAAAACAGAACCCCGGTGACCGGCCAGGCCTTCCAAATCGAGAACGGGATGACCACAACTGGAGAGTTTTTGTAAAATTAACGTCTTTCCTACCCCCGTTAACCCATCCAGTACCACGACTTCAGGAACAAGCTTGTAGGCAGCCAGTTCAGCCAAGATAAAACGGCGAAAGGCTTTATAGCCGCCTTCCAGGCGGAAGGTTTCTATACCGACCAATTCCAAAACACTGGCCACAGCCCGACTGCGCATTCCCCCCCGCCAGCAAAAAGTTACCGGCTTTTTCCCCTGGCACCTTTCTAGGATGGCAGCGACCAGTGCCGGCAGTTTTGGAGCCACAACCTTTAACCCGTCCAGTTTTGCCTGACTTACACCCTTCTGTTTATAGGTTATCCCAATGAAGCGACGTTCACTATCATCGAAGAGGGGTACATTAACTGCGCCAGGTATGGTACCTTCGGCAAATTCCGCTGGTGAGCGTACGTCAATAAAACACTTATTTTTTAATGCCAGTGCTGTTTTTACATCTATGTCTGTAAACATCTGTTCACCACTATTCCTGACGAAAATAAATATCTAAACATATTATAAATAGAGTTTTGCGTCCCTAATCACCAATCCATAGCCTTCCTCTGTTCCCCATCCCCGGCAGCAGTTCTTTTTTGAAAATCTAACAATTCTTCTTCCCGGATCGGTACAGAAATCAGACCTTCCTCGAGCTGGCGCCGGTAGGAGCGCAGGAGATACTGAACCTCGAGTGAAAGCTTACTCCCTTCTTTGAGAACAAGCAGCCCATCCTTGAGACCGAAGGAGAGCACCCCGGACTGAAATTCTTCCAATAGCATCACCAGGGTATCTTCAACCACTAGAGCAGTATCCCACCCTAAACCGGCCAGTATTACGTCCTCTTTTTCTGAAAGGAGATATGTATCCAAAGAGATCAAAAGTCCTTCCTGTTCCCTTTCTCGCAATAACACCAGGAGTTCTTCAATATTAACCCCCGGAGCAGCAATGATTACATCTGCGCCACGACTTAACTGCTTCTCGGCCACAGCGGCAACCTGTCCGGGCTCCATTCCCGCCAAGGTTTCCGCAAATATTTGCACCGTCGGCTCAAGCTCATATATCCCTGCTTCAAAGGCAATCTGCAAGTTTTCTGTCCCCTGCGTAACGATTAGTCCCACCCGCCCGGCATTACTGGCAGCACCGGCGATAATCCCCGCTAAAAAGGCAGGTTCCTCCTCCCGGAAAGTCAGGGAAACTACGTTAGGTGCTGAAAGAGCACCATTTACCAAGACAAACTTCTTCTCGGGATAAAGGGGAATTATTTCCGCTAATGCCTGTTCCATATCTTCACCAAGGATCCAAACCAGATCGTTGCCCCGATCGGCCATTTCCCGCAGACTGGTACTATATTCACCGGGTTTGGCAGTAATTACTTCTATTTTGCCTCCTAAACCTGCTATCCCTTTCTGCAAGCCTTCCAGAACGACAGCCCCTGCTTTCGTTTCTTCCGAAATCGGCACTACCAAACCAATTCGGGGAGGTAATCGAGGTCCCTCTTCCTCAGCAGTCGTATCCCAGACACCGCATCCCACCAGGGAGATTAGGAACAGCAAAAATAATATAGAATATTTCTCCAACCCTTTCCTTCCAATCACAATTTCAGTCCTTTCTCTCCTGAGGTCAACCTTCCACTTTCACCGCTTTCTGTCAACCGCTGCAGCCGCTCCCGGGAAATCAATACTTGCCGGGGCTTGCTCCCTTCCGAAGGTCCCACATAGCCCTTTTCTTCCATAAGGTCGATGAGCCGGGCAGCCCTGGTATAGCCAATGCGAAACCGGCGTTGGAGCATTGATGCTGAAGCTTGTTTCTGTTCTACTACAAGCTCCAGGGCTTGGGAAAACAGCTCGTCCTCTCCATCTTTAACGGTCGCCTTATCTTTGGTCGCCAGTTCCGCCGCCAACACTTCTTCCCTGTATTCTGGCTCCGCCTGCTGCCGCCAGAAATAAACCAGCTTCTCGACCTCTTTGTCAGAAATAAAGGCTCCCTGGATACGATAGGGCTTGGCCGAGCCTACCGGTAAAAATAACATATCACCCTTCCCGAGCAATTTTTCCGCTCCCCCCATGTCCAGTATAGTACGGGAATCGGTCTGGGAAGAGACAGCAAAGGAAATCCGCGAAGGTATATTGGCCTTTATCAGGCCGGTAATTACATCAACAGAGGGACGTTGGGTGGCAATGACAAGATGAATTCCCGCTGCCCGGGCCATCTGAGCGAGGCGGCAGATGGCATCTTCCACCTCGCTGGGCGCCACAAACATCAAGTCGGCAAGCTCATCGATGATAACAACAATGTACGGCAGAAACAGGTCTTCCTCTTCAGAACCAACCAGGGATCGGTTATAACGTCCAATATTGCGCACCCCCCTTTGGGCAAAAAGGTTGTACCGGTTTTCCATCTCCTGGACAAGCCAACAAAGGGTTGCCGCTGCCCTTTGGGGATCTACAACAACCGGGGCCAAAAGATGGGGGAGGTCGTTATAAACGGAAAGCTCTACCCGCTTCGGATCAATGAGAATAAATTTAACCTCATCGGGCTTCACGCGAAAAAGAAAACTGGCCAAAAGAGCATTGAGATAAACACTCTTCCCGGCACCCGTTGCCCCGGCAATTAAAAGATGGGGCATTTTCCCCAGGTCGGCAATAACCGGTTCCCCGGCGATATCTTTGCCCAAAGCAAAGGTCAAGGGGGAAGTGCTTTCCTTAAAGGCCGGAGTATCAACAACCTCCCGCAAGTATACCGGGGTTATCTCCTTGTTGGGTACCTCAATTCCCACAGCCGCCTTGCCGGGAATAGGAGCCTCAATCCGGATATCTGTAGCAGCCAAATGCAAGGAAATATCATCGGCAAGGGATACGACCCGGCTTACTTTAGTTCCAGGTGCAAGTTGCAGTTCATAACGGGTGATGGCAGGGCCTTTGCTCACCTCAACAACCCTTGCTTTGACATTAAATTCGGCCAGGGTTTCTTCCAATAACTTTATGTTCTCGGTAACATTTTTCTGCCACCGGGAATCCCTTTGACTTTGGTTGCGACGCAAAATATGTAAGGGTGGCAATTGATAATTCAGCACCGTCCGGATAGGCTGCACCGGAGGAGGTATTACTGGGGCAGGATACTCCTTCACATCTTCCTCCGGTACCTTCTCCAATTCCTTTGCCGGCTCTGGTTCCATATCATTACACACCATGATGGGGACGATGGTTTCTTCTTCCGTCCTCTCCTGTTGCAGATCATCTTCCTGAAGGGCAAAGGTGTTGGCACAACAACGGTGGATAATCCGGCCACCCTCTTTTAATTTGCCAAAAATCCCCCGGCTCAAGTTGACCAGGGAAAGATTGGTAATTAATAAGGATGCAATCAAAGCCAAGGTTAACAAAACAATATAACTGCCAACAAGTCCAAATAAGGTTAGAAACACCAGGGCAAAAAGGGCACCGAGCAGGCCCCCTCCCTCCCCGGCCCAGGCATAACTCCAAATCTCAGTTTTCGGGTACGGCAAATGAAACAGGGTCAAAAGCACCAGCAAAAGGAGTAAAGTACCGGTAAGCCTGCTGGAAAAAAATCTTTTCTCCCTTTGCAGAAACAGTATCCCGAGTAGAATTAAACAGAAAGGGATGAAATAAGCCCCCCAACCCAGACTAACCCGAAACAACCTGGCAAAAAATTGTCCTAAAGCTCCTGCGGCCACATCGGCCAAACTTATCATAACCAAAACTGCCAGGGCAAAAAAAGACAGCCCGGCAATTTCATATTTTAATCCCTGGCGGTTTCTTTTCTTTTTCCTGGCCACATCCCTCACCCCAATAGTATATTCTGCACCAGGGATATATTTCCCTGCAGTCTGCAAAACCGCGGTTATAAAGGCCGCGAAATTATCTAAACTAGACAACAACCCGGTTCTGGGGTGCCCTTTGAGTCACCTTACTGGTACAAGTAATTCAAACCCAAGGTTAAAAGCCCAACAAACCAGCAGTAATAGCCAAAGAAATACAGTCTCCCCTGCCGCAAAAGGCGAAATAGTACCTTGAGGGCCATGACGCCAGTTACCGCTGCAGCCACTAAACCCAGGGCATAATCTAGTAAACTCAACCCAGTGCCTGTAGTGGCGGTGACAATATCACCCAACTTAAACAAGGTGGCCCCGGTTATAGCTGGTAAGGCCAGTAAAAAGGAATACCGCATCGCCGCATCCCGGTCGAGTCCCCGCAAAAGGGCCCCGGCAATGGTGGTTCCAGAGCGAGAAAGACCCGGCATAATAGCACAACCCTGGGCAAATCCAATAAAAACTGCATCCAGCGGTTCCATCTCAGAAATACCCTTACCACCGGTTCCCCTATTTCGTTCGATCAACCACAGAAAGGTACCGGTTACCAACAGCATTATCCCGACAGTGGCAACTGAGTGAAAGAGTCCTTCGAAGACGGGCTCTAAAAAAACTCCCATAAAAAAAGTAGGAATAGAACCAAAAATAATCAACCAGGCAAATCGCCAGGCAACCTGTTGCTCCCCACGAAAAGAAGGTCTTTTCCCTATAAGTAAAGCTCTAACACCGAGAAAAAAAGTCCTTAGCACCATAACAATATCAGACCAGAATACTAATCCGATGGCCAATAGACTGCCGAAATGTACCACAACTTCAAAGGTAACCCCGGGAAAGGATACCCCCAAGAGCCTTTGGGCTAAAACCAGATGTCCGGAACTGCTCACCGGGAGAAATTCAGTTATCCCCTGGATTATCCCCAATAAAATGGCAACAATTGAATTTGGCAACAGCTTACCCCCAGTCTCCCATCACCAGATGGGCAATATTATTGGAATGATCCCCGATTCGTTCCAAGTTGCTGATAATATCGAGATAGACAATGCCCGAAAATGGGTAGCACACACCCTCATTAAGCCTTTGAATATGATTGTTGCGGTAAGTTCGCTCCATCAAATCAATTTTATCTTCATGTTTGAGTACTTCCCGGGCCAGGTCCTGATCTGAATTTTCCACCGCCGTATATGCCTTATGAAATATGTCCGCTACCAATTCAAACATGGTCTTTAACTCGGCCAGGGCAATGTTGGAAAAAGGCAGGCGCTCTTCTATTTTTGTCCTTACGAGCTGGGATAAGTTCTCAGTATGATCTCCTACCCTCTCTATATCATTCACAGCATGCAACAAGGCCGTTACCCGTCTCGATTCCGATTCCGTCATTGACCGCTGGGACAGCTTGGCCAGGTAAAGGGTTATTTCTTTTTCCAACTCGTCTATGACCTCTTCTTTTTGCAGGGCCAGATCAATATAGTGTATGTCATTATCCATAAATCCTTTATAGGCGTCTTGAAAGCTTTCTGCAGCAATTTTAGCCATACGAATGATCTCTTTGGTAGCATGGGAAAGGGCTATAGAAGGGGGGGTCTTTAAGATTGCCGCCTGGTCAATATATTTAAGACCACGCTCAATAGCATAATCCTGCCCTGGAACAATTCGGGTTATTAAACCAACAAAAGCATCGATAAAAGGTACCAGGAGCAGGGTATTGGCCACATTAAAGATAGTATGGGCATTGGCAACCTGCCTGGCCAGACTTACAGCAGTGAGCTCGACTATGCCCTCGAAATAACCCAAAAAAGGAAGAAAGACTAGAGCCCCACCGACATTAAAAAAAAGGTGGGCAATGGCCGTACGTCTGGCAGTAATGGAGGTGCCGATACTGGCCAGAAGGGCAGTTACAGTGGTACCGATATTACTTCCAAATACTAAGGAAATAGCTCCCTGCATGTCAATAAGGTTTTCCCCGGCAAGGATAATGATAAGGCTGGTAGTGGCACTGCTGCTTTGAATCACCGCCGTAAAAAGGGCACCGGCAATAATACCCAGAATCGGGTACTTCCCAAAGGAAACCATAATCTCCAAAAAAGGAGAAAACTCCCGCAGGGGTTTCATAGCCGCAGACATGGTATCCATTCCCAGGAAAAGAATTCCAAAGCCCAGAAGAGCCTGTCCAAAATATTTTGCTAACCGGTGTTTACTGAAGAAAAAAAGGGCAAAGCCAATCCCAACGGCCGGTAAAGCATAATCTGTAAGCTGGAAAGCAACCAGTTGAGCCGTAATGGTAGTACCAATATTGGCACCCAGGATTACACTTACAGCCTGTTTCAGGGTCATTAATCCTGCATTAACGAATCCCACCACCATTACGGTAACTGCGCTACTGCTCTGTACAACAGCGGTTACAATAGCACCCATTATTACGCCAATAATGGGGATATTGGTCAGGACTTCCAGGACTCTTCGCATTTTGTTCCCGGCCGCTTTTTGCAGACCCTCCGCCATTATATTAACACCAAAAAGAAAGAGCCCCAGACCTCCCACCAGGCCAAACAGGGTGGCTGCCAGCATCCTTACTCCCCCTTAACTATATCTATGCCATTTACCAGGGAAATTATATCATAAAATAAAATCATAAACCAGCCAGAAAAAGACAGGAGGGGCAGGCGCTCTAACCCTCCCCGGGCACAAAATTAATCACCCTCCCCGGCTGCAAGCCAGGATTCAAATAGTCTTGGGGGTCTGTACTCAATATACGCACAATCCTTCCTTGTTCGAGGCTTATGGGTTCAACCACCACCATTGTCCCCGCCAATTTTACCTCCAAATAAGATGGGCGCATATCTTCCAAACCCTGATACACTGTTTCCAACGGCATGGTGGTATAGAGAATCACTGTAAGTGTTCCCTCCTTCGCTTCCTGCCATGCTCCTTCAAATGGGCGATGGCGCCATTTAACCACGCGAGGGCCTCACCCACACCTCCTACCTCGTCGATCAATCTAAATCGCACTGCATCCCTGCCTACCAGCACCGTACCGATATCCCGGGCCAGTTCACCGGTAGTAAACATTAATTCCCGGAATTTTTCTTCCGAAATACTGGAATGACCGGCGACAAAACGGATAACCCGATCCTGCATTTTATCCAGATATTCATATGTTTGGGGTACAGATAAAACCTGACCGGTAAGGCGAAGGGGGTGAATTGTCATGGTAGCCGTTTCGCTAATAAAGGAATAATCAGCTGATACAGCTATGGGAACACCAATGCTATGACCACCACCCAGGACAAGGGATACGGTTGGTTTAGATAAGCTGGCAATGGTTTCGGCAATGGCCAATCCGGCTTCCACATCTCCACCAACAGTATTTAAAATAATAAGCAGTCCCTCAATACCGGGGTTTTGTTCTACAGCTACCAGCTGGGGGATCAAGTGCTCATATTTGCTCGTCTTGTTCTGGGGTGGAAGGACCATGTGCCCTTCGACTTGTCCCACAATGTTCATTACATGGATATTGGATTTTGGTTCCGGTAACTCCATCTGTCCCATTTGCTGCAGGTTGGCCAGATTGGTGTTTGTCTCCCCCTGGGGTACTGGAGACGGCTGGTGCGGCTGCTCTGGTGCCGTCGAAGGCTGGGGCTGTCCTGGTAACCTTGGCCCCGGCTGAGTCGGTAGCGTCGGTTGCGGTTGCGTTGAGTTTTTGTTTAAATCTAAATCTACATAATCCTGGATCACGCTAATTACCACTCCTCTCTTTTCCTTTCCCATGTATTATAGATTGAAGGCCGAACAATTATTCAATAGGACAGTTTACCAAACATTAAGAGCCCTAAAACCTTGTACAAGGAAAAAAGCAGGATAAATCCTGCTTTGCAGATAAGCCAATTTCACCTGGAAATTAATCGTAACCGTCAGTATGAAATATGATGGCCGAGGTGAGGGTGGTAGTTATTCCCACTGCAAAAAGCAAGCTGGCGGATAGGTCAGATTTCCATAATAATGGGAAGGATCATAGGCCGACGCCTGGTCTTTTCATAGAGAAATTTACCCAGGGACTCCCTGACCCGGTTTTTTATCGCCGACCATTCAGTGATCCGGTTTTCCCCACACTTTTCCAGTACTTGCCGTACCTGTTCCCGGGCTTCTTCCATCAGACTCTCTGATTCCCTGACATATACAAACCCGCGGGATATAAGATCGGGGCCGGCAACTACTTCACCCCTGTCCTTGGCCATGGTAATAACTGCAATTAAGATGCCATCCTGGGACAACTGCTGCCGGTCCCGCAGGACTACCTTGCCCACATCACCTACGCCTAAACCGTCAACCAGAACCTTTCCGGCGGTTACCTTTCCGGCTATCCGTGCCTTATTGGGTTCCAACTCTAGAATGCTGCCATTTTCCAGAATATAGTTTTGGCTGGCCGGAATACCTACCTCCCTGGCCAGGGCAGAGTGATGGATTAGATGCCGGTATTCGCCATGCATGGGCACAAAAAAGCGGGGCCGAACCAGGTTAAGCATCATTTTCAATTCCTCTTGGGCCGCATGTCCCGAAGCACCGATCCCTGCCGTTCCCTGGTAAACAACCTGTGCACCTTCTAAAAAAAGGTGATCGATAATTCTCGTTGCTTCTCTACCGCTTAGATTCCCTGAGCCGGAAGCTATCACTACTGTATCACCTGGTATAATATTGAAATTACGCTCCCCACCCATTGCCGATGGCGCCAAAATGGAAAAGGGGTCTCCCCTGCTTCCACTAGCCAGTATCACCTGCTCTTCTACTGGCAGTTCCACCATCCTGTCCCATTCTACAAGGAGGCCGGGGGGAATTTTAAAATAACCCAAGCGGGTAGCAGTATTAACGGCATTGATCAATTCCTTCCCCACCAGAACAACTTTACGCCCCCTCTCCTGGGCCTGCTCCAGGACCTGTTGCACCTGGTAGAGATTAAAGGCGGAAATAGCCACCAACAGTCTCCCTTTCGCCTGGGAAAAGAGCCTCTGGAATATGGTGCCAACTTCCCGTTCCGAACCGGTATAACCCGTCCTTTCCGCATTGGTACTTTCAGAAAGGAGGAGCAGTACCCCCTTTTCACCTAATTGGGCAAGGCGATGAAAATCGGTCCACTCGCCGTCTACAGGTGTCTGATCAAATTTAAAGTCTCCGGTATAAACGATTGTTCCCACATCGGTATGGATCCCCAGGGCCACAGCGTCGGGAATACTATGGCTGACCCGAATGAATTCAACGGTATAGGCTCCGATCCTGATACTTTCGCCAGCCTTAACTTCTTTCAATTCCATTTCTTTTTTGTTATATCCCGCTTCTAAGAGCTTACTTTGCACTAAACCCATAGTTAGGGGCGTTCCGTAAACAGGCACCGCCAAATCCCTTAATATGTAGGGCAGGGCACCGATATGATCCTCATGTCCATGGGTGAGAACAATACCCCGGACCTTCTCCTTTTTTTCCAGGAGAAAGGAAATATCGGGAATAACGCAATCAATCCCCAGCATTTCTTCCTCGGGCAGCATCAGACCGGCATCAACTACCAGTATTTCCCCTTCAAACTCAAGGGCCAGCATATTTTTCCCCAGTTCGCCAAAACCGCCCAGGGGAATGAGAGCAACCCTTTTTCTTTTTTTGGTACAAGCCACTTCTCCACCTCCTCAGTATAAGTCTAGTTTCTCGGAAACTCTAAAACCAATTGGGCTTAAGCACCATAAGCTGGGAATTTATGGAGCACCCCCAATTTCCGTCAACAACTCCACATGGCGATAATAAGCGAATATGTACGTATAATTGCCTATTTACATGTAGAACAGGTAACAACGCTATTAAATAACTCTTACGCTACTTGACAAACTGAT
>DUVO01000300.1 GCA_012841005.1 Bacillota bacterium
CTTCCCCAAATTACATTACTCGGTGTCGGCAACGACCCGCCAGCCCCGGCCGGGAGAGAAGCACGGGGTCGATTATTACTTTCTGAGCAAGGAGGAGTTTGAAGCCAGGGTAAGAAATAATGGATTTTTGGAATGGGCCCTTGTCTATAATAATTATTATGGGACCCCCTGGGGTCCGGTGCAGGAAATCCTCCAGCGCGGGGAAGATATTATTCTCGAGATAGACATGCAGGGGGCGGAACAGGTTAAGAACCGGTATCCCGAAGGGGTTTTTATATTTTTACTGCCACCGTCCTTGGAGGAGCAAAGGCGCCGTATTCTAAAGAGGGGCACCGAAGATGCGGAAAGCCTGGCCAAGAGGTTGGAGACTGTGGGGGAGGAACTAAAACACCTGCCCCGGTATGATTATGTAATTGTAAATGATAATATTACTGCCAGCGTAGACAAGCTGGCGGCCATAATAATGGCAGAAAAATGCAGGGTGAAACGAAATCAAGAATGGCTTTCTAAATTGATTGGGAGCAACAGGGAGGGTCGGGAATGATAGAACCCAGTTTCGACCAATTGCTGCAGAGGGTCGACAGCAAGTACACCCTGGTGGTGGCGGCTGCAAAGAGAGCCCGGCAGCTGTTAAAGAATGGTAATATGCCCGTGGTTGAGGGTAAAACGGCCAAGCCGGTAACGGCCGCCTTACAAGAAATTGCAGCGGGGAAACTGAGTTATCGCCGGAAAAAATCCGGCATTAAATAGGGAGAATTTCAATTGGATAGGAGAAAAAACGTTATGAAAAGGGTAATAGTAGGAATAACCGGGGGTATTGCCTCCTACAAGGCGGCGGAAGTGGTACGCGGCCTCTGCACTAAAGGCATAGAGGTGCATGTTTTGATGACCGAGGCTGCTACACGGTTTATTACTCCCCTGACCTTGCAGACCCTATCCGGGAATCCGGTTGTGGTCGATATGTTTGCGGAGCCTCGTCTCTGGAATGTGCAGCATGTGGCCTACGCCAAGAAGGCCGATCTAATTCTTGTGGCACCGGCTACGGCTTCTTTCATCGGCCGGTTGACTGCAGGGATAGCCGACGACATGGTAAGTGCTACTATTCTTGCCACCACAGCACCGGTTGTTATAGCCCCGGCCATGAACAGCCAGATGTACAGGCATCCTGCCGTTCAGGCCAATCTGAACCGCCTGCGGGAAATGGGTTATCAGCTAATAGCACCTGGTGTGGGGGAACTGGCCTGTGGCGACAGGGGGGAGGGGCGGCTGGCAGAGGTTTCCCAGATAATTGATCAGGTTCTTGGTCACCTGCTGAGGAAAGCCGATCTGGCGGGAAAAAACCTTTTGGTAACAGCCGGGCCGACCCGGGAATATATTGACCCGGTTCGTTTTATTTCCAATCCGGCTTCCGGAAAGATGGGATATGCCCTGGCAGCGGCCGCCAGGGACCGGGGAGCTGAGGTGGTGCTGGTCAGCGGGCCTACGGCTCAACTGCCGCCCCCTGGTGTGAAAGTGTCCAGGGTGACAACTACGGCAGAAATGCTGGCGGCCGTTTTGGAACACTTTCCGGCCATGGATGTCGTTATCAAGGCAGCGGCTGTTGTCGATTACCGGCCCCAAACAAGGGCCAGCCAAAAACTGAAAAAGGGTTCGGAACAGTATGTGTTGACCCTGGAGCGGAATCCGGATATTTTAAAGATACTGGGTGAGAGGAAGGGAGACAAAATTCTCGTCGGTTTTGCCGCTGAAACCCAGGACCTGATCGAAAACGCTCGGGAAAAAATAAAGGCGAAAAATCTTGATCTTATTGTGGCCAACGATGTGGGGCAGAGGGGAGCTGGCTTTGGCACTGACACCAATATTGCAGCTATTATCCACCGGGATGGGACAATAAAGGAGATTCCCCTCTGCTCTAAACAGGATCTGGCCCACCGCATACTGGACGAAGTGGTTGTCCTTACCCGCGGGAGAAAGAGTTAATCGGGTTTTCTCCCCCCGTTTTTATTCCGGTAGGGGTAAAAGAATTAAGCTTCAGGGTCTTGTTTAGGGAGGAAAAAAAGGGTGCTGCCAGAGGTCCAGGACACTTATCATCTTTTTTCGGCCGGAGACGGATACCGCTGCGGCACCCGAACTGGCTGGGGGATGATAGAGGGGTGCCTACAGGGCTTTGAAGGTCTGGGAAAGGTAAGGTGCGCCTAAGGAAAGATTTGAGGGCGCCTTTTTCGATCCCAGGCAGGGGTGGGGAGGAGCATTGTCGAAAGAGTAGCAGGAACAGACGGGGAGGGTTTGCTGTGGGGGAAAAGGCATATGCCGGCGTGGTAGTTGATCTTGATATTCCCGCGGCCGATAAGGTCTTCCACTATCGGATCCCGGCACGCCTGCAGGGCACCCTGGGACCGGGGGATCAGGTGCTCGTGCCCTTTCAAAATCGCCTTCTCAAGGGATATGTGGTGAGCCTGCTGGAAAAGCCGGCGGTCACCAGGGTAAAGGAAATAATCCGGAATATATATCCCCACCTGCTAACTAAAGATCGAATAAGGCTGGCGGCCTGGCTCGCTTTACGCTATAATTGCCGCTTGATAGAAGCACTGCGGTGCGTCTTACCCCCCGGTGGCGGCAGGGAGATCCGGGGCCGGCGGAAAGAACTGGTTTACCTCGAGGGATCAGAAGAGGAGATTGGGAGGGCGGCGAAGGATCTGGAAAGGCGCGCACCGAAGCAGGCCAGGCTTCTTTTTTACCTTCTCCAGGAGGGGTATCCCCTCCCGGTCCCGGAGGCAGTTGCCGCTGTGGGCTGTAGTGTTGCACCATTGAAAGCCCTGGAGGAAAAGGGATTGGTTCGTCTTAAAGCAGGCAGTTCATCCAGGCTTTCTGGGCCAGGGGAGGATATTTTTGTTTCGCCCCCGCCGGAAAGACTGATGTCGCAACAAGAGGCGGCCTGCAGGGCAATCATAAAATCTTTAGAGGAAGGGGAGTTTGCCCGCTATCTCCTCCATGGGGTTACCGGAAGCGGTAAAACGGAAGTTTACCTGCAGGTCATTGCCAAAAATCTCGAATATGGTCGGGGAGCAGTGGTATTGGTTCCGGAAATATCCCTGACTCCCCAGATGGTGGCCCGCTTTCGCCATCGCTTTGGCGACAAGGTTGCCCTTCTACATAGCCGCCTTTCGCCGGGGGAAAAATCTGAGGAATGGTGGCGGATCTGCCGGGGGGAAGCTCCCATTGTCGTTGGCGCCAGATCTGCTGTTTTTGCTCCCGTCCCGGCACTGGGACTGATCATTATAGACGAGGAGCACGACAGCAGTTACAAACAGGAAGAAAACCCCAGGTATCAGACCCGGGAAGTTGCGGAATTTAGGGCCCGGGAAGAGGGGACGGTGCTGCTCCTTGGCAGTGCTACCCCTGCGGTGGAGAGTTATTACCGGGGGCAAATGGGGTTATACCGGTTGCTGGAATTAAATACCAGGGTGGATGGCCGGAAAATGCCAGAAATAGAATTGGTGGATATGCGCCGTGAGCTGGAATCTGGCAACCGCAGTATTTTTAGCAATATACTGCAGAAGAGAATCAATGAAACCCTGCAGGCCCAGGAACAGGTCATCCTGTTCATGAACCGCCGGGGGTTTGCCAATTTTATCCTCTGCCGCCAGTGCGGCTATGTGGCCCTTTGCCCCAATTGTGATGTGTCTTTGACTTATCACGGGCAGGAGGAGCGCCTCTGCTGTCATTATTGTTATTACCAGGAGGACGTTCCCAGCACCTGTCCCGTCTGCAACAGTGTTTATATCAGACATTTTGGCTTCGGTACCGAGCGGGTGGAAGCAGAGGTACAAAGATTGTTCCCCGGAGTCCGGACCCTCCGCATGGATATGGATACCACCAGAGGGAAGGATGCCCACTGGCAATTACTGGAGACCTTTGCCAGGGGGGAAGCGGATATTCTCATCGGTACCCAGATGGTGACCAAGGGGATTGATATTCCCCAAGTTACTCTGGTCGGGGTAATCAGTGCCGACACCTCCCTTAATTTCCCTGATTTCCGGGCGGGAGAACGTACCTTTCAACTGTTAACCCAGGTAGCGGGCAGGGCGGGCAGGGGGGAAAAGAGGGGGAAGGTGGTTGTCCAGACCTATAACCCTGACCATTACAGTATCCAGGCGGCCTGCCGCCAGGATTACAGGGCCTTTTATCAAAAGGAGATTCAGTACCGTAAAGATTTGGCTTACCCGCCCTTTAGCCAGTTGGTCAGTATGGTGGTAAGTGCTGCCGACGAGGGCAAAACGGCAAAAGCAGCCGCTCAACTGAAGCGGAAATTACGTACAGAATTACCCTCTACCTGTCGTATTTACGGCCCTGGACCGGCACCCTTGGCCCGGGTCCGGGGGAAGTACCGGTACCAGATTGTGGTGAAAGGGGTAGGACTATTCGCCCTGACAGGGCTCTGGTCCCAGTTGCGCCGGGAGTTTGAGCAGGGGCCCGGCCGGGATGGGATCGGCCTTAGCTTTGATATTGCTCCTGTTTCCTTGTTATGAAGGGAGGAAGGGGATTGGCTATTTTGGAGATTTGTCGCGTTGGGGACCCGATTCTAAGGCAGAAGGCAGAGCCGGTAGTAAAGGTTTCTCAAAAAATTAAGGACCTGTTGGCAGACATGGCTGCTACCATGTATGCTGCTCCCGGTGTCGGCCTCGCGGCGCCCCAGGTTGGTGTCAGTAAGCGGATTATTGTTGTGGATGTCGGTGAAGGATTGCTGGAGCTGGTCAACCCTGTTATAGTAAGCCAGTCGGAAAGCGCAACAGCTACCGAGGGCTGTTTGAGTGTACCGGGAGTGGTGGGGGATGTAACCAGGGCTTACGAAGTGGTGGTCCGGGGACTGGATAAGAAGGGGCGGCAGGTGGAGATCGCGGCGACGGATTTTCTTGCCCGGGCCCTGCAGCATGAGATAGATCACCTTGACGGTATCCTCTTTATCGATAAGGCGAAGAATATTCGCGAGGTGACGGAGGAGGAAGAAAGGGAGTAGACGCCTATGTTGGTTCCCGTCGCAAGCATGGGAATAGGATATTAAGGGGGTCAATAGGATGCGAATTCTCTTCATGGGCACGCCGGAATTTGCCCTCGTTTCCTTACAAAAACTCCTGGAGGCAGGGGAAAAGGTGATCGGTGTTGTCACCCAACCGGACCGCCCCCGGGGGAGGGGAAGAAGGGTAACGGCTTCACCGGTTAAAGCCCTTGCTCTGAAAAAGAATATACCGGTCTATCAGCCGGAGCGTCTGAAGGATATTGATGCAATAGAGAAGCTCCGCAGTTTTGCCCCCGACTTGATCATCGTGGTAGCCTACGGGAAAATCCTGCCCCGGGAGGTTTTGCATATTCCTCCCCTCGGCTGTATTAATCTGCATGCTTCCCTCTTGCCCCGGTACCGGGGGGCAGCTCCCATTCACTGGGCCTTGCTGCGAGGGGAAGAGGTTACCGGTGTGACAACTATGTATGTTGACGAGGGTATGGATACCGGTGATATCATATTACAAGAAGAAGTACCCATCCTGCCCGAGGACAACGTGGGCACCCTCCACGACAAACTGGCAGATACCGGTGCCCGGCTCTTGCTTGATACCGTGGCCAGGATTAAGGCCGGGACTGCGCCCAGAATACCCCAACCCGAGGAAGGGGTTACTTACGCACCGCCCCTTGAACGTACCGATGAAATCTTAGACTGGAACAAGCCGGCGCGGGAACTCTGGTTTCAAGTCCGGGGCCTGAATCCATGGCCGGGGGCGATGACCTACTGGCAGGGCGAACTCCTGAAGGTGTGGGAAGTGTTTCCCCTGGAAAAGGGTGGGGACGCTGCCCCGGGAGAGGTCATAGCAGTCGATAAGCGGGAAGGGATTTTGGTCGGAACGGGAGAGGGGATCCTGCGCCTGGATCAAGTGCAGCCTGCCGGAAAACAGAAAATGACGGCCAGTGATTTTGCCCGGGGGTATGGAGTAAAAGGGGGGCTGTTCTTCGGCAGCGATGCATAGGAGGTGGTGATTTGCAGGTTAGAAAACGGTTATTTCTGGGAGCCCTTTTGTTCTGCATTTTACTGGTTAGTGGGCTGGGTTTGTTGTTTTGGTATTTTACCTTTCAGGAACCAAGCCAGTTTTTCCGACGATTATTCTTTACTCTGGGATTGTTGTTGTTTCTGGGCGTTCTCCTGGTTCTGGGGGGACTGGTGGGCATTGTCTTTAGTATTATCACAGGGAAATCTTATCCATTGCTGCGCGGTCCCACCCAGTTTGTGATTACCCATCTTCTTCCCCTTGTGATCCGGTTTGGAAAACTGTTTCATATTGCCAAGGAACGGGTGGAACTTTCCTTTATTGAGGTAAACAATGCCCTGGTCCGGGCTCAGGTTAGGGGGAGAATTAAACCCCGGGAACTGCTGATCCTGGCACCCCACTGTCTCCAAAATGCCAACTGTACATATCGTATTACTACTGATGTGAGCAACTGCCGGCGGTGCGGCCGCTGCCGGGTGGCCGATCTGCTGGACCTGGGGGACGAGTACGGGGTCAAGGTAGCGGTGGTGACCGGGGGAACCCTGGCCAGACGCATTGTCGCTAAAACCCGTCCCCGGGCAATTGTGGCCATTGCTTGTGAACGGGACTTGAGCAGTGGGATTCAAGATGTCCATCCCCTGCCTACCCTGGGGATTGTCAATATTCGTCCTGAGGGACCATGCTTCAACACCCAGGTTGATCTGGGAAAGGTCAGGGAAGGTGTGGAATTTTTCCTCAAAACAGTATAAGAGGGGAGGAACTGTGGATGCTGTTTTTAATCATGGCTTTTTTGCTCCTGGTGATGTTTCCCTGGTTTCTTATCCCCCTGGCCGTCTTTTTTCTCTTTAATCTCTTGCATTTGCCCTTTGGCTTTACCCTTCGTTCCCTCTTGGGTTTGCTTACAATACCGGGCCAAATCTGGCGGATAGCCACCAATAGACGGCTGCGTATGAACCATGCTTTGGAACACGCAACCATAAACGTTATCGAAGAACACTACGGGCCCCAGCAGCTGGCGGGGTTTGCCCGGGAAGATGGTTTTTTTATCAGGGGGCCGGCCGAACCCCATCTAATTGAGGAAGCGGCCCGGATTGGCTTAAGGAGGCTGCAGCAGGGAGAAAAGGACCTGGCCCTGCATCGTCGCTGTGGTACCAGTATGGCAGCGGCCAATTTTCTCGCGTCTGTTGTTTTCCTGCTGTTATTGTTTGTTACTCGCCATTTTACCCTTTTCAATGTGTTATTGGCCATGGTGGCGGCCAACTTGCTTGGTCCCTTCTTCGGCGATTGGTTACAGGCCCATTTTACCACCCGGGCTGACGTGAATAATATGACCATTGTCGGTGTGGAATACCGGATCCCTGATTTTGGTTTTTTCCCATTTCAGTTGGGTTTTGTGCCTACAGAGTTTTTTGTCCGCACCAGGTATTACCTATAATATCAGAGGAGGGTCTTTTCATGCCCCGGGTAAAGATGACACCAGCAAGGCAAGTTGCCATCAGGGCCCTTTACCGGGTAAATGAAGAAGGGGGGTATGCGAACCTCCTCCTTTCCCAATTGCTGGCGGGGGAAAAGATTTCCCGGCGGGACCGGGCCCTAGCCACTGAGCTGGTATACGGCACCCTCCGCTGGCAAAAGCGGTTAGACTGGATTATTGGAGCCTTCAGCAGGCGACCTCTCAAACTGCTGGATCCCTGGGTGCGTAATATTCTCAGGCTGGGGGCGTACCAGCTCTGTTTTCTCGAAGGTATACCTCCCCATGCTGCCATTTATGAGACCGTGCAGCTGATGAAAAACTATGGGCATAAGGGCAGTGTCGCCTTTGTCAATGGTATACTACGGAGCATACTGCGGGAGGGAAGGAAAGTTGAGTTCCCCCGGGTACAAGAGCATCCGGCGGCCCACCTGGCGGTCGTCTATTCCCATCCCCACTGGCTGGTGCAGAGGTGGCTGTCCCGCTGGGGTTTTTCCGAAACCAAAGCCCTCCTTATGGCCAATAATCAGGCGGGCCCCCTTGGCATAAGGGTTAATACCTTAAAGATAACCCCGGCAGAGCTTAAGGGGCTGTTGCAAGCAGAGGGCCTTGAAACGGCTTCCGGACGCTATTTTCCGGAAGCACTTGCGGTTGAAAATGCCACGGCCTTGGATCGGTTGGAATCCTTCCGGGCGGGATTATTTCAGGTACAGGATGAAGCTTCCCAGCTTGTCGCCCATGTACTGGCGCCCCAGCCGGGGGAAAAGGTCCTGGATGCCTGTGCCGC
>DUVO01000175.1 GCA_012841005.1 Bacillota bacterium
CTGGTTGCCGAGGCGGTAGCCCGGATCAAGGGACTCCCGGTAGCTGCGGTGGAGGAGCAGACCACCGCCAATGCCATTAAACTCTTCGGCCTGCCCCTTGGGGCATAGCTGAGGGTACGTATGATAAGGGGACAGTTCTTTGCTTCCCTAAGGGGGGTAAAGAAACTGTCCCCTTATCTAAACAATATTGACTTAGGGGTATATTCTCCGGTACAGTCTACCAAGGGAGAGAACCTTTCTTGTCGTTAAAAGTACCGCAGGTATTTTGCCCGTACTTTAGGGTAGCAAAAGAAACTGCCTAGCGCACGCTCTCCTAAAACTTTATTCCAGTATAGGGAAATAATAGAAAGAAATGTGACCAATCCAGCCCCCGGGAATAGGATGGCAGTGGGGCCGGTGAGCCCTCTGGTTAATGTTGGCATTTTCCATGCAAAAAACTACCATAAATGGTTTGGTTGACACGATTTGGGAAATAATATAGAATGGGTCCGCGTAGTTTAAAAGAGTAAGAGAAATGCCCCTACTCCAACAAAGGAGGGTTCAGTGATGGACGAATTGCCCGCACACCTTCGGCCTGGGGGAGGGGTTCCCGGCCTCGTGCCGGGAAAAGGACTGCTGGAGTTGCTTCTTACTCTCTCAGTAGTATTCTCCCTTCTTGCCGGAGGTTATGCCTGGGCCCGGAAGGAAGTGACCATCAGTGTTGACGGCCAGACTATGGTTGTCCAAACACTGCAGCGGGATGTAGGTGGTTTATTGGCAGAGGAGGGTATTGCCCTGGCAGCATCTGATCTGGTGGAACCGGGTCTTGAGACCCCCCTGGAAAGGGGGATGGAAATCCTCATCAAAAGGGCACAGCCCTTTGTCCTCAAGGTCGATGGGGAAACCAGGGAAATTGCCAGTGCCCGGGAAAGGGTGGGCGAGGCTCTGGCCGGGGCCGGAGTGGTTCTGGGCCCCCTGGACCGGACAGTTCCCCCGGGGGATACCCCCCTCACCCCTGGCATGGAGATCGAAGTGATCAGGGGTAAAGAAGAAGTCGTAACCATCGAGGTTCCGGTACCTTTCCAGGTCCAGCGGCAGAGTGACGACAGCCTGCCGCGGGGACAGTCCAAGATTATCCAGAAAGGCCGAGAAGGCCTGGCGGAAAGGGTTGTACGCTATCTCTATGAGAATGGAGAAAAGGTTTTAGAGGGGGTTATTGCGGAAAATATCATCGAAGAACCGGTGCCCCAGGTGGTGGCGGTGGGAACCCTCACCACTTTAGCCTCCCGGGGCGGGGAAAACCTGCGGTTCAAAGAGATGCTCATCATGGAGGCGACAGCCTACGCCCCCGATCCCCGTTGCAACGGGGTTAACCAATACACAGCTACGGGCCGCAGGGCCCGGCGGGGTGTGGTGGCTGTTGACCCCCGGGTTATTCCCCTGGGTACCCGCCTGTATGTGGAAGGCTATGGGAATGCCCTGGCCGCCGATACCGGCGGCGCCATCAAGGGAAACAGGATCGATCTCTGTTTTGACACCTACGAGGAGGCAGTCCGGTTCGGACGGCGCCAGGTCAAGGTCTATATACTGGAATAAAAGCAGGGGCGACCCTGCCCTTTTTTTACCCTGCAGGAAGATGTACAATAAGGGGAGAGGAGATAATACAAAGCACAAGGAGGAACCGGGATGTCCCCTTTGCCCTTGACTTCACCCCGGGTAGTGCAGGAGATTCTGGCCCGGTATGGCCTCAGGCCCAACAAACTGCTGGGGCAGAATTTCCTGGTCGATGAAAATATTCTCTATAAGATAATTGCCGCCGCCGAGCTGGGGCCGGAAGATACGGTACTGGAGATCGGCCCCGGTATCGGGGCTTTGACCGGCCCCCTGGCGGAGAGGGCCCGGTGGGTAATTGCCGTAGAGGTGGACAAGGGGCTGATCCCGGTTTTAAAAAATAATTTGGCCGCCTACTCTAATATAAAAATCATCTGGGGAGATATTCTAAAGGTAGCGCCGGAAAAACTGCTGGCCGATGCTACTGCTTCCCTCAAGGTGGTGGCCAATCTGCCCTATTACATTACTTCTCCCATAATAATGGAACTTTTAACCGGTCCCCTTTCCCTGGAGCGTATGGTGGTAATGGTCCAGCGGGAAGTGGCCCGGCGGCTGGCTGCGGCACCGGGCAGCAAGGATTACGGAATTTTATCGGTGGCCGTGCAGTACTATACGTTTCCGGAGTTGATTACCCTGGTCCCCCGGACGGTC